>CALMBS010000190.1 GCA_937860285.1 uncultured Chloroflexota bacterium | reverse complement strand
AAGAGCATGACCAGCAGCTTCGACCAGATCATCACCATACTGCGGGGGACGGCCCTGGTGGTGGCAGCCATCACCATCTTCATCGTGACCTACGTTGACCTGGTGAACCGGAAGCGGCAGATCGGCATCGAGCGGGCCATAGGCATCACCGCGCCCGCCATCGTGATGGCGTATGTCATCCGGGCCGTCTTCTACGCCGCCGTCTGCATCGCGGCGGCGGTACTCATCTTCATCTACGCCATGGTGCCCATCGAGGCGCGCTATCCCTTCCACTTCTCCTTCGGGGATGTCACGCTAGCGGTCGATGGGATGATGCTGGTCTCCTCAGCCCTGATACTGTCGGCGGTGGCCATTGTGTCCGCGTTTATCCCGGCCTACCAGACCATCAGGACGAAGATAGTGGATGCCATCTGGTACAGCTAGCCCCCTCGCCGGTAGAAGCCCCTGACGGACTGCCGGGCCGGGGCGAAATGGCGCCCGTGGGACTTCGTGGGGCGGGCGGCTGGCGTCGCTGCCTTCACCGGGGCGTAGATGGCGGAGACCTGTCGACTGTACTCGAAGCCGTCCAGCATCTGCCGGGAGAGGTCCTCTCCCATGATCTTCTGCAGCGTCCACACCATCTCCCAGTCCTGCGGCGTAGCCAGGGTGATGGCGTCCCCGGTGCGCTCCGCCCGGCCGGTGCGGCCGATGCGGTGCAGGTAGGCATCCGCCGTGTCGGGCATGTCGTAGTTGATGACGTGCGAGATTCCCTCTACGTCCAGTCCCCGGGCGGCGATGTCTGTGGCCACCAGGACCCGGTAGGCGCCGGACTTGAAGCCGTTCAAGGCTGCCTGCCGGTGGCTCTGGGAGAGGTCCCCGTGGAGGCAGGTCACCCGGAGGCCAGCTCGGGCGATCTGCCGGGTGATCCGGTCCGCCCGGCGCCGGGTGCGAGTGAAGACCAGCACCGAGGTCCGTTCGGGCGACTTCAGCAACGCCAGCAGCAGGTCCATCTTCTGTGATTCGTCCACCGGATAGAGGGCGTGCGAGACCGTCTCCACGGGCCGCATGAGCCCGATGGCAATGCGCTGGGGGTTGGTCAGCACCTGGCTGGCCAGCTGCTCCACCTCGTGCGGGAAGGTGGCGGAGAAGAGCATGGTCTGCCGCCTCGCCGGCAGATGCTTCAGTATCTCACGGACGGAGGGCAGGAAGCCCATGTCGAGCATGCGATCGGCCTCGTCGATGACCAGCGCTTCCAGCCGGTCGAAGCGGCCGCAGCCCTGTCCGATCAGGTCCAGGAGCCGTCCGGGGCAGGCCACGATGATATCGATGCCGCCCTTCAGGGCCTTGATCTGGGAGGTGTAGCGGACGCCGCCGTAGACCGTAGCGCTGCGGATGCCCGTCCGGGCGCCCAGCGCCTCGATAGTCTCGTGCGTCTGCTGCGCCAGCTCCCGGGTGGGCGACAGGATGAGGGCCCGCGTGTGGCCGCGCGGTCCGCCGAGCAGCTTCTGCAGAATGGGCAGCACGAAGGCCGCCGTCTTTCCGGTGCCGGTCTGCGCCGTGCCGATGAGGTCCTGCCCGTCCAGGGCGGCCGGAATGGCGGCCTCCTGGATGGGGGTAGGGGTGACGTAGCTGGCCTGGGCCACGGCCGCCAGCAAACGGGGGTCGATGTCGAAATCCTGGAAGGTCACGAGTCTCCTTTTGTGTTCAGAAGTCCAGCGGATGTCAAGGGAGATCGTGCCAGGATCAGGCGGTGACAGAGGCGGGTACTGCTGAAACTCATTGATGTTACTGGTACCCACCATACCCGTTGATAACGATAATGTCAAGTCCTTTGGAGGCCTTTGGAGGCCATTCTGAGCATCTACGTGATCCCGGCCCTCCAGGACAGCGTGACCTCGTTCGACAGGTCCTTTGGTTCCTGGTCGGTGGCCAGGGGCCGGCCCAGCCATTCGCGGTAGAAGGCATCCAGGTTGGGCAGGAAGTCGAAGACGATGGGGCAGCCCACCGGCACGCTCTCCACCTTGAGCAGGGCGCCGCACCCGGGGCAGTAGAACTCGCGGACCTCGCAGAAGTCGGGGTCGGGACACCGGATCCCGGGGTAGACCTCCTCCAGCTTCTGGCGCGTGTCCCTGACGAAGATGAGGGCGGCCAGCTTCCAGTTGCGGCGGTAGTCCCCGAGCTCGTGCCCGCAGTCGCACTTGACGATACGTTCCGCGCCCTTCTCGACAATGTAGAGGTGCTCTCCGATGGGGAGGAGGATCCTCTCCTTCCAGGGGACGCGCTCCTGCAGTATCTCGACGTACTTCTGGAACCGGTCGTCGTCCTTGGGCCGGCTCATGATCTCCTTGATCTTCTCCCAGGGCAGCCGGCCGTCGTAGAGGTCTTTCAGGTCTTCTTTGCTGTACGACATCTTCTTGCTCCTCAGAAAGTGAAGTCACCGGGCAGGCCCCAGAAATCCCGGTACTCCCGGGTGAAGCCCTCGGACAGCTTCATGCTGCTGCGGTACATCTCGACCAGCAACGGGTCGAGGCGCTTCTCCTGTATCCTCTGCCGCGCCTGCTGCCACCACTTCTCTACCGGGACGCCCCGGGCCAGGCGCTCCCGGCGCCTGGCCTCGCGCAGCTGGCTGGTGGCCTTCTGGTCTATACGCCATTCCTTCGCCTTCTCGTCGTAGCTGGCCTCGATGCAGTACATCCTGCGGGTGATGTCGAGGTTGGTCAGGCCGTTGTCCAGGTCTGCCTTCTGCAGGGCCGGGTCCCTCTCGATGGGGTCGCCCAGGCCGCCCGGGGAGCCGTTGTCGGCGATCAGCAGGTCCTTGTCCTTCACCTCGATGGTGGGCGGCATGTGGTTGAGCCGCCGGACCTCGGCGTACGGATAGTCCATGAATGTCCGGGGGTCGCCGATCTCGTGGATGAGCGGCAGCCGCTTGCTCACCGTGTCCTTGAAGTCGTGGTAGCGCACCAGGAAGGTGTTGCGTTTGCCTCCCGGGTAGCCGCCGAAGAGGCCCAGGTTGGGGATGATGCGGTCATGGGCGCAGCCGATGGCCCCGCTGCCGATGCCCACCGTCACCCGGTGCAGCATGTCCATGGTGGGCATGGAGAGCCCGGACCGGTACCGGCCGCAGCCCACGGAGTACGGCTCCAGCATCCGGGACATGTATATCTCGGGGATGAAGAGCTGCCACACCTCCCAGTTGCCGGTGTCCGTCTCCATGGTGGCGATCCAGGCCCCGGTGTCCACGCCGTCGCAGACCCCGGAGGCGCCGCAGCCGAAGTTGCCGGTGGTGCCGGCCATCATGGGACGCTTGACGCCGAACTGGTCGAAGCCGGCCAGCTGCCATCCGGAGCTGGATATCTTGTTGAAGACCTCCTCCCTGAATCCCCGCATGTAGAAAGCGGTCCCCAGCATGCCCACCCAGAGGCTGAACACGTCGATGGCGGCCGGCCAGGGATTGCCGGTGGCCAGCTTCTTGATCAGGCTGGGGTTGAACAGGGAGTCCACCGGCGGGGTCTTTATCTCGCAAGGGAGCAGCGAGCCCAGGTTGGCCCGCCCGTCGTATGACAGGGTCTGGACCACCGAAATGGACAGCGCGCCGTACAGTCCCTTGGGCGTGGGATTGAAGGGGTGCCAGCCCCACTCGCCCACGCCGTCGAAGTCCAGGACCAGGCGCCCCTCCGGGAGGATATCCATCCGCACCGGTATGAGCCGGATCATGTCCCTCTTGCCGGGGAGCCACGAGGTCTGGGTCTCCGCCATGTAGATCTCGAACGGGACCACGTCCTTGTAGCGGCCGGGGACCGTGCGCTGTTTGATGCGCGCCACCTGGCTGCGCCGCTCCTCCTCGATGAGCTCCTTGATGCCCGCCTTGAAGTAGTCCAGGCCGAAGTCGCCGATGATGTGCTTGAGCTCCTCGCGGACCCTGATGTTGGCCGCCACGGCCCCCTTGCGGTCCAGCAGGAACAGGTCGGACATGTCCAGGCTCATCTCGATCTTGATCTCGAAGTCCCGCCTCAGCCGGTCGCCCGATCCCACCTTCTCGCAGCAGAACTTGATGCCGTCGGCGCCGCGCTCCACGGCTGTGGTCGGCATGCAGCCGGGGCTGACCGCCCCCACATCCATCTCCATGATGACGGTGCAGACCCAGGCCACCAGCTCGCCCTCCCAGAACACGGGCAGTATGTCGTACAGGTCTGCGGCGTGGATCCCGGCTATCACCGGGTCGTTGGCCAGGAAGAGGTCGCCGTCGTTGATCCCCACATCCTCTTCGTAGTTGTTATCGATCATCCAGGTAATGTTGTCGCCCATGAGCCGAACGTGTACCTGGATGCCGGTGGACTGCAGCACGCTGTCCCCCTCGGGCGTGTAGATGCCCATGCACAGCTCGGCCACCTCTCGAACGTATGGCGAGCCGGAGACCATCTTGCAGGTCTCCCGTCCGGCGATGAGGGAGGACATCATGCGCGAATGGAAGAGCTCGGCCTTGACCGGGTCCTGCCGGAGCAGCTGGGGCTGCGTCAGGCCGGCGTAGCAGCCGGTCTCCTTGAGCAGCCGGCGGTTCTCCTCGAGCATCCGCTTCAGTGTCTGGCCGCGGTCTCCGATCCCCTTCTTCTGCTTGCTCATCTTGACCTCCTGCGATGCTCCTCGTTCACTTCCGGCAGGTTTACGTCAGCCACATCAGCGTCCATTCGTCCATCCTGATGCTCCGCCCCGGGGGCAGGAAGAGGGTGGTGGCCGGGGCCTCGATGACCGCCAGCCCGTGCACCTCATTGCCCGGCCGCAGCTTGTCCATGTCGTAGATGGCGGCCTGGCCCCAGGCCCCGTCGTAGTGGACCTGCCTCTGGCCCTTCACGGCCTCCGGCGGCGGCTTCTTCCCCTCCAGTGCCCGCTTGACCAGCCGCGGCTTGACCTTGGGGACGGTGGCGGTGACTCCCAGCTCCATTATCTGGAAGCCGGCCCGCTCGTGCTTGGCGACTCCGGCGTAGATCCTCTCGTAGAGTGTCTCGAAGGCCGCCAGCAGGGTGTCCATATCCTCGGGGCTGTTGATGCGGGACACGGGGGAGATGACCTCCAGGTCCTCCATCTGGCCGCCGTAGCGGACGTAGGCTATCTGCTGTACCCGGGCCTGGTCCCAGGGCAGGCCCTCCGCGGCGAAGTCCGCCGCGGCCTGCTTCTCCAGCTCGTCCCAGCCCACGTTCAGCAGCAGCTGGCCCATCAGCATCTTGTAGGCGCCGTCCGCCCCCGGGGGAATGAGGACCGGGGTGGACTTCTGGTAGCGGTGGCTGATGTCCTCCGCGGCACAGCCGAAGGAGGAGAAGCCGGCCGCCCAGGGCATGGTGGCCACGCCGCGGAACGGGAGACCCTCCGTGTACCCGGCGAGATGCATGGGCCCGGCGCCGCCGAAGCAGAGCAGGTTGAAGTCGGCCGGTGAGAAGCCGCGGGCATATAGCACCGACCGGATGTGCTCCTTCATGCGGCTGTTGATCAGCCGGTACACGCCGTCGGCGAAGTAGTAGGGATCGACCCCCAGGACGTCGGCGCACTTCTCCTTGACGGCCCGGAAGGCCTTCTCCTTGTTCAGCTTCTTCTTGCCCCCGAGGTAGTTGTCCGGGTTCAGGATGCCCATGATCAGGACGCAGTCCATGACGGTGGGGACCTCATTCCCCATCTCGTAGCAGACCGGTCCGGGGTCGGCGCCGCTGCTTTCGGGGCCGATGGTTATCCTCTTGGTGATGGGGTCGATGGTGACGTACATGCCAGTCCCGGCGCCGATGGTGTCCATCTGCAGTGTGGGGATGTTGTAGATCCGTCCGTTGATGACCACCTCGCGCTCGATGACCGGCTGCCCGCCGCGGATGAGGCCCACGTCGAAGCTGGTGCCGCCCATGTCCGTGCACACCCAGTTCTGAACGCCAACCGCGTGGGACAGGTCGCGGGCGCCCATCAGCCCGCCGCTCGGCCCGGCGAAGCTGGCCGCGTATATCCGCGGCTACCGGCTGTTGC
>CALMBS010000189.1 GCA_937860285.1 uncultured Chloroflexota bacterium | reverse complement strand
CACCCCCGCCTTCGACTATGCGCGAGCCCGGCATCAGGTCGAACTCCAACCCTGGGGAGCCGTCTTTCGGAGCCCGCGTGGATGTCTGACATTGAGCAGCCCGGTGCCGCTCGAGCTCCGCGAAAGCGGCGTATACGCGGAATTCGATGTCCACGCCAGGCAGTCGGCGCCCTTCTCACTCCGCTACGGCGAGGAGCCGCCGCCACCCGCCCGATATGACCAGGCCCTGCGGCAGGACACGAGGCTCCTCAACCTGTTCCGGTCGGCCATCGATTCGGCCTCCGACGAGAACGGATGGGCCAACCTGGGAACGGTGGCCAACACCATCAACAAGCAGGCGCCGGACTTCGACCCCCGGAACTACGGCTACCGGAAGCTCCTGGACCTGGTCAACGCCATGGACCTGTTCAAGACCGAGCGGAGGGAGCACGAGGTGTTCCTCAAGCTGGAGCCGCGCAAGAGGTAGGCCGCGGGCCCGCGGCCCGGTGTCCCCGGCGGACAAAATCGTGAGGGCGCTCTCGGATCCGAGAGCGCCCTCACCGTATCTGCGCTATTGAGTCAGACCGCGGCTCGATCCGTCAGTCCAGCTCCAGGTCGGTCATCTCGTATTCCCAGTAGTTGTCCGCTCCGCCGGTGCTGGACCCGAACTTCCAGTAGATGGGCATGGCCAGGTCCTCGGAGAAGATGCCCTTGTATCCCGCGCTATCGCCTCCGGATGACCACTTGACGTCCAGCGACCAGGCATCGAAGGTGTAGCCGCCGACGGTCTTCTTGATCTTGTCGCAGTCATAGGTGTAGCCGTAGGCGGCGGCGCCCCAGCTGCCCTCGTGCAGCTCCTGGGCCCCGCCCTCCGCGAAGTCCTTGAACCATGACCAGCCCCAGCCGTAGAGCCCGAGGTAGGTCCAGTCGGAGAACCCGTCACCGTAGTACTCGCCCTCCCAGGCGAACGTGTAGGTGACCGAGGTCCCGGCCGGGGGATTGTCCATCTCGTCTTCCATGGCCTCCGTCAGGTAGTAGCTCCAGCCGCCCTCATCGCCCTCGGAGTTAACGTACTTCGCCTTGGGGTAGAGCCAGCTGCCCATGGTGCTGTCCTTCGGCACCTCGACGGGGATCCACAGGGTGGTCTCGGCCCAGTCCGGATACTCCTCGTCGGTCTCGTTCGAGATGACCGTCACCCGGTGCTTGACCTTGTAGCAGTTCATCATGGTGGTGACGTTCTCGTAGGTGAAATCATAGGTGGCCGAGCTGTAGGTCATCTTCTGGGTGAGAATGGGCTCATTCACCGTTCCCAGGTAGGTGCCGTCGACGTTGAACTGGCGCGTGCCGTCGTCGTCGACGTAGGTGAACTTGTAGGTGAAGCTCTCCACCTTGCCGGAGTCGCCGGAGGACGGGTCCACGGTGTTCCCGAAGTTGTATCCCGCCCACTGCGCGGTCTCACCGTCCCCGTCGCCGTCCCCGTTCCCATCGCCATTGCCGTCAGTCGTGCCGTTGCCATTGCCGTTGCCGCCGTTGTCGAAGTTGTCGTCCCCGCCGCCGCACCCCACCAGGGCCAGCACGGCCAGGAGCGCGATCAGCAGGAACACCAGCTTCCTCAGGTTCTTCATGGTCACCTCCGCATCCCCCTATTATCCCTATTTTGCACGCAGGGACAGGACTGTCAAGCTGGAGCATCGGCTGCGGGTCTGGCCCCGCGGCGGGCTACTTCTTCTTCTCCGGCTTCTCGTCCTCCACCCTGGGCAGGAGCTTCCTGATGGCGCCGGCCGTGTCCCCGGTGATGGCCCCCAGGATCTCCTTCAGCCCCACGCCCACGGTAGCCCGGAGGGACTCGTCGGTGGTGGCCAGGACCTCGGGCGGGATGTCCAGGAACTTGGACACCGGGCTGCCGCCGTCCTTGCCGCCCGGGCCCCCGGTGAAGTGGACCACCTTCACGTCCTGGATGCCGGCGATGGGCTTGGCCGCCGCCTCCACCATGGCGGGGAGGACGGAGATCAGGGACTTGTAGGCCTCCAGCTGGATGGTGGTCTCGTCGAACTTCTTCATGGCGTCGGCCTTCGCCTGCAGGCCCTCGGCTTCCGCCAGGAGCTTGGCCTTGGTGCCGTCGGCCTCGGCCAGGAGCTTGGCCCGGGTGCCGTCGGCCTCCGCAAAGAGCACGGCCTTGGTGCCGTCGGCGTCGCCGGTCTTGCGGGCCCTGGCGGCGGCGCCCTCACCCTCTCCGGCCAGCACCGTGGCCTGCTTTGTGCCGTCGGCGATCAGCACCCTGGACTGCTTGTCGCCTTCCGCCTCCACGATGGCCGCGGCCTTCATGCCCTCGGCGTCGATGACCTTCTTCTGCCTCTCCGCCTCGGCGGGCTTCAGGACCTCGGCCACCAGCTCCTTCTCCCTCTTCTGGGCCCGCTTCTCGGCCAGCGTGGTCTCCTGCTCCACCACCTGCTGCTGTGCCTGGGCCGAGGCCTGCGGGCCGGCCTGGTCGGCCTTGGCCCTCTCCACGGCCACCATGGCGTCGAACCCGGCCTTCTTGACGTCCCGCTCCATCTCGGCGTTGAACACCTCGGCCTTGGTCTCGGCCTGGCGGATGCCGGCGTCGCGGGCCTGCTCCGCCTCCACCACCGTGGCCGCCTTGTTCTTGGTGGCCACCTGCTCGCGGGCCACCCTCTTGGCCTCGGCGATGGCCGGGGCGCCCAGGGACACGAAGTACTCCTTGTCGTCGCTGATGTGGTTGACCACAAAGCTGACCAGGTCGATGCCGATCTTCTCGAAATGCCCGGCGGCCGTGTCCAGCACCTTGTTCTGGAAAGACTCGCGGTCGGCGTTGATCTCCTCGGGGGTCATCTTGCCCACGATGTCCCTAAGGGCGCCCTCCGCCACGCTCTGCACGATCTCGGAGATCTCGCTGGTGAGGGCCTTCCCCCCCTTGTGGAACTCCTGCTGCATCTCCTGCAGGGCCTGGGCGGCCAGCTTGACCGACCCCTCATCGCCCTTCACCTTGTAGACCAGGGTGACGTCGATGGTGATGGGGACGTTGTTCTTGGAGTAGATGCCCTCCCGGTGGACCGGGACCTTCTGGGCCTGCAGGTCCATGACGTAGAGGCTCTGGACCACCGGCCAGACGAACATGCCGCCGCCGATGACCACCCGTTGCCCTCCCCGCCCGGTAGTGATGAAGGCCTGGTGCGGCCCGGCCTTCTTGTACCGGCTGGCGCCCACCGCGCCCAGGATGAAGACCACCAGGACCACGCCGACAACGGAACCAACGACAATGAGAGCGGTCATTCTTCTGCTTTCCTTTCTCTGCGGACTCTTACTTCCGGGTCACCACGTACAGGGTGTTGCCCACCACCTTCTCCACCAGGACCGGCGTCCCTTTCTCCACCTCGGCCCCGTCAACGGACCGGGCGGCGTACCACACCGGGGTGCCCTTGACGGTGCACTTCACCTTTCCCAGGCTGTTGCGGAATATCCTCTCCTCGACCACGCCCTCCATGCCCGCCAGCTCGTTAACGTCGTACCCCGCGGTCCCCTCGGACTTGCGCAGGAAGTACCAGGAGGTGCCGACCATCCCGCCGAGGGCCAGCCCTCCCAGGGCCCCCCAGCCGGCGGACTCCAGGGCGGAGCGGTCGAACTGGGCCATGACGAAGGCGGCCACGAAGCCGAAGCCGGACAGGGCCCCCAGGAACGCCCCCGTGTTCAGGACACGGGAGAACTCGATCTGGTGATCGGCGTCGAAGAAGGGCAGATGGTCCCCCAGCCAGTCCCCCACTCCGTCAACGTGGTCCGAGTGGAAGAACTCCCCGAAGATGAAGCTGATCAGGGCCAGGACCAGGCCGATCATGCCGATGGCGAAGTACAGTATGGCCATTCTCTTCTCCTTCTTATCCGCCCCGGGAGCACTGCTTCGGATAGAGCATCACGTAGACGGCGGCGCAGGCCTGTTCCAGGTTGCGACCATTATACCATCCCGCCCGCGGAATGCATCCTATACGCCTTCTTGAGGGCCGGCCCTGCCCCGCCTTGACGGTCAAGAAGCGCGCGGCTATCATCTTTAACATAATCGGGGTTGGGGGGTCTGCCATGAAAGTCCTGGTCACCGGGGCCACCGGGTGCGTTGGCACCGGCCTTGTCGAGCGTCTCCTGTCGAAGGGCTACGACGTCCGCGCCATGGCGCGCCAGACGTCCGATCTGAGCTACCTGAAGACCACGAAGGCGGAGATCGTCTTCGGCGACGTCACCCGGTATGAGACCCTGGTGCCGGCGGCCCGGGGCGTGGACATCGTCTTCCATTGCGCGGCCCAGGTCACTCCCGGCTGGGGGCCCTGGTCCCAGTTTGAGGCCGTCACCGTCGAGGGCACCAGGAACATGCTCAAGGCCGCCAGCGAGGCCGGCGCGAAGCGGTTCCTCCAGGTGAGCTCGGTCACCACCTACGGCGACGCCTGCCAGAAGGGCGAAGCCCTGGTCGACGAAACTACCCCCTGCACGGCGCAGAAGACCCCGGCATCCTACTATGACTACGCCAAGCGCCTGGCGGACGAGGCCTGCTGGGAGTACCACAAGGCGGGCAAGATCACCGTGTCCATGATCCGCATCGGGATCGCCTTCGGGCCCCGGGACCGCCTGACCGGCGACCGCCTCTACATCCAGACCCTGATCCCCCTGGTGGTCTGGCCGGGCAAGGCCAACCCCAACTTCGCGGTCATATACACCAGCGACGTGGCGGAGCTGGCCATCCTGGCCGCCACCTCCGACAAGGCCATCGGGCAGGTGTACAACGTGGCCGGGCCCAGGAACGCCAAAATGAAAGACCTGACCCGGGCCATGATGAAGGCCCAGGGCGGCCCCAAGGTCCTGGTCACCGTGCCCTTCACCCTGTGCCTGGCGGGCGCCATCCTCATCGAGAATGTGGCCAAACTGATGCGGACCAAGGGCACTCCCTTCCTCAACCGGAACATCATGCTGCAGCTGGCGAAGGACGGCAATCTGGACGGCGCCAAGGCCAGGACGGAGCTGGGGTGGGAGCCCCGGGTGTCACTCGAAGAGGGAATGTGCAAGTACGTCCAGTGGCGGCGCAACCGGAAGACGGACCCCGCGCCTCCGCCGCCGTAGGCAGCCGGCTACTTCTTCTCCACCACCATGCTGCCGGCGATGACGTCGTGCAGGCCGCGTTTCTTCCCGGTGAAGGCCACCATGATCCAGTTGATCGGCAGCAGGGCGCCGGAGACGATCTTGGCCAGGTTCCGGCCTACGGCCCGCCCCAGCGAGATGCGCTGGCCGCCGGCGTCGGTCACCGCTACGCCCAGGAGCATCTTCCCCAGGGTCCCCTGGTTGGCGGACCGCTCCATGAGGACGCAGTAGACCCACCACACCACGGCGGCGGCGATCCAGGCGCCGTACCTGGTCAGGCTGGCCGCATTGCCTGACAGCTCCTCGCCGTTGCTGGAGGCGCTGAAGACGAACCCGGCGAAGAAGGACACCAGGTAGTACGCGATGGGCACCAGCAGGGCGTCCACCGCGCCCGCGGCCAGCCGCCGCCAGGGCGCGGCGTACTCGACGACGGCCGCTGCGGCCTTTTCCCCGGCGGCCGCCTCGCCCCTGGCAACCTGGTCGCTCAGCTCGGCCCGGCTCTCGTCACATAACATAATGCCCCCTTATTCTCTCTCCGGGAGGGGGAATTAGTCAACCCTTGGTCACCACCAGGGTGCTGGCTATCATGTCATGCAGGCCCTGTTTCTTCTCCGTGAAAGCGATCATGAGGTAGCCGATGCACAGGATGATACTGGAGACGATCTTGGCCAGGTTCCGGCCGATGGCCCGGCCCAGCGAGATGCGCCCGCCAGCGTAGTCGGTGACCACGATCCCCAGCACCATCTTGCCCAGGGTGGCCTGCCGGGAGGAGCTCTCCATGAGGCTGAAGTAGGCGATCTGGGCCAGGAACATGACACCGCTGAGGCCCCAGGTCACCGCCATGTAGGTTGCGTACTCGGCGCTCTCCAGGTCCGCCGAGGCCGCGTCCAGGTCGAGGACTCCCGCGGCGATGAGGCCGAACTGGATGACGGTAGCCAGGGCCCCGAAGATCAGCCCGTCGATAATGGAGGCGGCGAACCGCCTCCAGAACCCGGCATACTGGACGGCCGCGGGATAGGCCGGCGCGGCGTACCCCGGCGGGGCGTAGCCCCCCGGGGCGGGCGCGCCGTAGCCCGGGGCGGCTGGTGGTGGTGGCGCGGTCACTCTGGGGAGAGTGTTCTGGAGGGCCGCCCCGCACTTGTCGCAGAAGGCGGCCTGGTCGTCGACCTGGGCACCGCACTTGTGGCAGAACATGTCCCTGTAGCCTCCTCTCCCCGCCGGGCACGGCGGTCTCAGGGATTATATCACTCCCCGTGAAGGTCAGTCACCCGCCGGCTGCGGGGCCCGTGGTGCGGGGGACTTCATGAAGAAGGCGATGGTGCCCGTCACCACCAGGATGGCCATCAGTATGTAGAAGCCCGCGGTGTAGCTGTCCGTGCGATCGAAGATGAAGCCCATGACCGACGGGGCCGTGGCGCCGATGAGCTGCCCGATGGCCGTGCTGATCCCCACCAGCTGGCCCAGCGTGGCCAGCCCGAACGACTGGGCCAGGGTGCCGATCTGGGCCGGCACCCGGAGGCCGTGGCAGATGCCGTAGCTGATGACGAAGGCGTAGAGCATCCAGGCCCCGTCCAGGAAGATCAGCCAGGGCACCGAGAGGGCCATGCCCAGCACGGCCAGGGCCAGGGTGCGGCGCCACCCGACGATGTTGGAGACCAGGCCCGAGAGGAGCCGGCCGGGGATGGAGCACCCGCCCATGAGGCCCACGGCGAAGGCGGCGGTGGCGTCCGATATCCCCGCGTCCGTGGCGCGGATGGCCAGGTGGGAGTTCACCGCCTGGAAGGAGAAGATGGCCACCGTGATGATGATGGTGACGGTGACGAAGGGGGCGATGACGGCGCGCGCCGGCAGCCCGAGGCGCGCCGGCGCGGAGCGGCCGGCCCCGGCGCCCGCCGGCGGACCTTCCGCCTGGGGCGCCCGGCGGACCAGGACGGCGGAGGCCAGGACGATGATGCCCATGATGATGCCCACGTAGAGGAAGGCGTCCCTCCACCCGTAGGCGTCGATGAAGTAGTTGATCATCGGGGCGAAGATGATGGCGCCGGCGCCCACCCCGGTGGTGGTGATGGCCAGGGCCAGGTCGGCCCTCTTGCGGCCGGCAAACCAGCGGACGATGGTGCTGGTGGAGACGGACCACATGGGCCCCGCGCCCAGCCCGGCGATGAACAGGTAGAGCCGCAGGTCGTTGACGCTGTCCGTCCGGCTGGCGAGGGCGATGGCGGTCCCGGAGACGATGGCGGTGCCCAGCAGGATGGGGCGGGGGCTGAAGCGGTCGCCCAGCCGGCCGCCGATGATCAGGGAGATGGCGTGCCCGATGAGGAAGCAGGTGTAGGCGGACCCGGTGACGGCCCGGCTCCAGCCGAACTCGTCCTCCAGCGGGCGGAAGAAGACGTTGAAGCACCAGAAGGTCTCGCCGAGGGTGAGGGTCGCCAGGAAGCAGGCGAAGACCACCACCCAGCCGTAGAAGAACCCGGGCTTCTTCTCTTCTTCGGCGTTCAAGAGACCTGCTACATCCTCCCGCTGTTCACGGAGAGCGACTGCCCGGTGATCATGCCGGCGCGGTCAGAGGCCAGGAAGCAGATGGTCTCGGCCACCTCGTCCGAGTCGGGGAACCGGCCCAGCGGGTAGTTGTGGGAGTAGCCCCCGGCCAGGCCGGCCGAGCCCGG
>CALMBS010000188.1 GCA_937860285.1 uncultured Chloroflexota bacterium | reverse complement strand
CCGGCCAGCGACCCGGTGTGGGAGGCGGCGATCTCGCCGCCGGCCTTGGTGTAGCCGCCTTTGAGGATCAGCACGGGCTTGCGGGCCGAGACATCGGCCAGCACCTTGTGGAAGCGCTCGCCGTCCCTGGCTCCCTCCATGTAGGCGGCGATGATCTTCGTCTCGGGATCCTGGCCGAAGTACT
Organism: uncultured Chloroflexota bacterium; assembly: GCA_937860285.1. Lineage (GTDB taxonomy): Bacteria > Chloroflexota > Dehalococcoidia > UBA2247 > RBG-13-53-26 > JAFGCL01. The sequence continues at coordinate 4,131 of CALMBS010000188.1, read as the reverse complement.
CCAGGAGCTCGGTCTCGTTGATGTCGCAGGCGTTGCCGTAGGAGACGGCCTTGCTGAAGCGGACGCCACGCTGGCTGGAGGCCCGCAGCAGGTACGAGGTGTTGCCGCCGCTCTGTCCCATGAGGGCCACCTGTCCCACCCGCCGGGGGAAGTCGGAGGCGAACGTCAGCCCGATCTTCGGCGAATAGACGCCGAGGCAGTTGGGGCCGACGATGCGTATTCCGGCCGCCCTGGCCAGGCCCACGATCTCCTTCTCCAGCAGCCGCCCTTCCTCGGTGCCCACCTCAGAGAACCCCGAGGTGTACATGGAGATGGTCCGGACGCCCTTGGCGGCGCAGTCCCGGATCAGCTGCGGGACGAACGGGGCCGGTATGCAGCAGATCACGAAATCCACCGGCCCCGGTATGTCCTTGATGCTCTTGTGGGCCACCAGCCCGGAGACATCGGCGCCCTTGGGGTTGATGGCGTAGATGGGGCCCATGAACCCGGACGTGCGGATGCTGTCCAGGAACCATTGGCCCGACTTGCCGGGCGAAGCCCCGGCGATGGCGATGGAGTTCGGGTAGAATACCGCGTCGAGCGTCTTCTTCATCGAGCACCTCTAACCAGAATTACGGTGGCTGTGCGCCGGAAATCACTTGCGATGACCCTGGCCGCTCCGGGGGCAGTGGTCCTGCCTGCCGTTGCGCTCTCCGGCCGTCTGGCGCTTCTCGTGGCGGCGCAGGACGCGGTCGATGGCCCTGGCCGCGCTGGCCATGGAGTAGTAGACCGGGACCCCGGCCTCGGCGCAACCCTGCTGCAGATCATCCACGCCCTTCTGCCAGTCCCAGCCGGTGATGAGGTACTGCATCACCAGGGCCAGGGGCCGGCTGGTCTCCTTCTTGAGCTGGATCACGGCGTCCCGGAAGATCCCGATCTGGTCTTCGAAGGTGGACGTGGAGAACCAGGCCGCCTGCCCGAAGCCGATGTGGATCACGGACAGATCGGCGAAGTCCTCGTAGGTCAGCAGCCTCTTGATGAGGCCGTAGAAGCGCTCGCTGTAGGCGAAGCCGGACAGGTCTATGGGGTTGTGCAGGATCAGGCCAGCCTCGGTGGGGACCGAGGCCCGGAGCTCCTCCTTGATCGCCCTGGGCAGAGGCGGCAGCACAAAACCGTACTTGGACCAGTCGTCGGCGCCCAGGACAGTGGCCCCGCCCCCTCCCCCGAATATTCCGACGCGGCGCCCTTCAGGCGTGGGCAGCAGGCTGACCGTGACCAGGACGTCGACCAGCTCCTCCAGGCTGAACACGCGGATGGCGCCGGCCTGCTGCAGCAGCTCATCCCAGACCTCGTCCGAGCCAGCCAGCGAGCCGGTGTGCGAGGCCGCCGCTTTGGCCCCGGCCTTGGTGTATCCTCCCTTGAGCACGACGACGGGCCTGGTCCGGGCCAGCTCCGTCAGCGCGCGGTAGAAGCGGGGGCCGTTGCGCACTCCTTCGATGTAGATGGCCACTATCTTCGTGTCCTCATCCTGGACCAGGTACTCCAGGAGCTCGCACTCGTTGATGTCGCAGGCGTTTCCATAGGAGATGACCTTGCTGAAGCGGACGCCCCGGTAGCCCGCGGCCCTGGTGACGTACACCGAGTTGCCGCCGCTCTGGCAGACGTAGGCCACGCTGCCGCTCTGCCTGGGGAAGTCGCTGGTATATGAGAAGCCGACCTTGGGCGCATAGACCCCGAGGCAGTTGGGGCCGATGATGCGCACGCCCGTCTCGCGGGCGGCCCGCACGGTCTCCTTCTCCAGGCGCTTGCCCTCTTCGCTGCCGATCTCGGAGAACCCGGCGGTGAACACGGACACCGCCTTGACCCCCTTGGCCCCGCACTGGCGGACGAAGTCCGGCACGGCGGGGGCGGGGATGCAGCAGACCACGTAGTCCACCGGCCCCGGCAGCTCGGCGACGCTCTTGTAGGCCTTCATGCCGGAGACCTCCTGCCCTTTGGAGTTGATGGCGTAGACCTTGCCTTTGAACCCTGAGGCCAGGAAGCTGTCCAGGAAGAGCTGTCCCTGTTTGCCGGGAGACGCCCCGGTGACGGCCACCGATTTCGGGTTGAACACGGCATCCAGGGAGGATGTTGGCTTCTTCACGGAGACCTCCTCACGTGCCCCGGGGCACCAGGCTCGGCGGCGACACCTTGATGATGGCGTCGTACTCGGGAGGGCAGACCAGGATGCAGCTGCCGCACTTGGTGCACTTGGCCTGATCGATGACCTTGATCCCCCTCTTCTCGTCGGTGCTGATGGCGTCCACCGGGCAGGACAGCACGCAGTGGTCGCAGCCCTTGTAGCACTTGTCGGGGAGTATATAGTACGCGATCAGCTCCTTGCAAACGAGCGCCGGGCAGCGCTTCTCGACGATGTGGGCTTCATACTCGTCCCGGAAGTAACGAAGGGTGGTCAGCACGGGGTTGGGCGCCGATTTGCCCAGGCCGCACAGCGACCCGGTCTTCACGTCCTGGGCCAGTTCCGACAGGAGCTGCAGGCCCTCTGCGGTTCCCTTGCCGGTGGTGATGTCGGTCAGGATATCCAGCATCTGCTTGGTTCCCAGGCGGCACATGGTGCACTTGCCGCAGGACTCCTTCTGAATGAAGTCCAGGAAGTAGTGGGCGGTGTCCACCATGCAGTTGTCCTCGTCCAGCACGATCATGCCGCCGGAGCCCATCATCGATCCGGCGCTGGTCAGCGAGTCAAAGTCGATGGGCGTGTCCAGCAGGCTGGCGGGCAGGCAGCCGCCCGAGGGGCCGCCGATCTGCACGCCCTTGAAGGCCTTCTTGCCCGGCATGCCGCCGCCGACGTCGTAGACCACCTGGCGCAGCGTGGTGCCCATGGGCACTTCCACCAGGCCCGTGTGGGCCACCTTGCCGGCCAGGGCGAAGAGCGCCGTCCCGGTGCTGCCCCTGGTGCCGATGCCGGCGAACCACTTGGCGCCGCGCTCCATGATCAGGGGGATGCTGGCGAAGGTCTTCACGTTATTGAGGAGGGTGGGTTTCCCCCACAGCCCGGCCTCGGTGGAATGCGGGGGCCGGACCCGGGGCATTCCCCGTTTGCCTTCTATGGAGTACATCAGGGCGCTGGCCTCGCCGCAGACGAAAGCGCCGGCGCCCTCCACAATGTAGATGCCGAAGCCGAAACCGCTGTCCATGACACTGTGCCCCAGGATGCCGGCGGCCTCGGCCTGCTTGAGGGCCACGGCGAAACGCTTCACCGCCAGCGGGTACTCATCGCGGACGTAGATGATGCCCCGGGATGTGCCCATGGTGTAGCCGGCGATGATCATGCCTTCGATCACCGAATGCGGGTCGCTCTCCAGGATGGCCCGGTCGATGAAGGCTCCCGGGTCGCCCTCGTCCGCGTTGCAGATGACGTACTTCGGCTGACCGGCCGCCCGGTGGCACAGCTCCCACTTGCGGCCGGCGGGGAACCCCGCACCGCCCCGGCCCCTCAGCCCCGAGGCCTTCACCACCTCGATGATCTCCTCCGGGCGCATTCTGAGCGCTCTGGCCAGGCTCCCGTAGCCGCCGCGGGCGATGTATTGGCTGATGCTCTCCGCATCGATGTAGCCGCAGTGGCGCAGGATGAGGCGCATCTCGTGCTCGAACCGGGGCAGCTCCGGTATGGCCGGCGCCTGGCCGTCGGCCACCTCAAAGGTGCCCAGGGCCAGGTCCAGCTGCGGGTCATCGCCCAGCACGTAGCCCTCCACCAGCCGCGGCACCATGTCCGGCGTTACATTGCCGTAGAGGACATTGAAGCTGCCCGGCTTCAGGATGACCACCAGGGGCTCGGCGTAGCACAGCCCCATGCACCCCACCCAGTTGACGGCGGCCTCCGCGTTCTGCCGTTTCAGCTCCGCTTCGAAGGCCCGGGCCACGGGCCCCGATCCGGCCGCCCGGCCGCAGGTGGCCGTGCCGATGAGGATGCGGGTCCTCTGGTTGAGGAGATCCCACTCCGCGCTGGCCTGGCTGCGGATGGTCTCGAAGTTCATTGGACCTCAGGCGCCTCCGGCGGCTGCTTGAGCCTGGCCAGCACTTCCTCCACCTTGAAAGGCGTCATCCTGGGGCTGACCTCGCGGTCGATAACGATCACCGGGGCCAGCACGC
>CALMBS010000187.1 GCA_937860285.1 uncultured Chloroflexota bacterium | reverse complement strand
GCCGAGGGCTGCGACCGCTGCCCGCCCTAGAGCCGAGGGCTGCGACCGCTGCCCGCCCTAGAGCCGAGGGCTGCGACCGCTGCCCGGCCCTAGGACACCGCCGGCCACCCCGGCCATGGTCACTCCGGACGCTGTCCGGACAACGTCCGGCCGCAGCGAAGGATTGGCCCCGCTGGTGCCGACTAAGTAGGCGTACGAGCACTCAGGCGGGGGGGGTGGCAACCAGTGAGGCCGTGTCATGTAGAGGGGCGCTAGGGGGACGCAGTTGCCGCCCCCACCCGCATAGGACGAAGCACAGGCGCCTGGCAGTTGCCAGGCGCCTTTTCCGTTGGCGGCCGTTTCGTCTCATCCGCACGGGGCTGTTCACCCGATGGCAGTCTACGCTACAATACCAGCATCCTCTCTGGCGGAGCGAAAGGGATGGATGAGTCGAACCCCGTGGCCAGCCTGGCCATCCTGCTGGTAGCGGCCCTGATCGGCGGCATGGTGGCCCACCGTCTGAGGCAGCCGATCATACTGGGCTACCTGGTCATCGGCGCGGCCATCGGGCCCCACGCCCTGGGCTGGGTGAGCGACAAGGGACTGGTCCAGACCATGGCCACCATCGGGGTGGCCCTGCTCATGTTCACCCTGGGGCTGGAGGTCTCGGTGACGCAGCTGCGCCAGGTGGGACGGGTAGGCCTGTGGGGGGGCGTGGTCCAGATCGCGCTGACGGCCGCCATCGGAGTCAGCGTGGGGTACTTCGGCTTTCACTGGACTCTGGACCAGTCGGCCGTGTTCGGCATGGGCATCTCCCTGAGCAGCACCATGGTCTGCCTGAAGATACTCATGGACCGCGGCGAGGTGGACTCCACCCACGGGCGGATCATGGTGGCCATCCTCATCGTGCAGGACATCGCCGTGGTCCTGCTGGTCCTGCTGGAGTCCCTGCTGGGGGCGGGCACCGAGAACCCGCTCTGGCTGCTGGCCGTGGCGCTGGGCAAGGCGGCCGTCTTCGTGGCCGCGGCCATCGCCGCCGGGCTCTGGGTGGTGCCGTGGTTCCTGGGCAGCGTCGGCGGCGTGCGTACCCGGGAGCTGTTCCTGCTGACGGTGCTGGTGCTGTGCCTGGCCGCGGCCCTGGGGACCAGCGTCCTCGGCCTGTCCGCCGTCTTCGGCGCCTTCATCGTGGGGCTGGTCCTGCGGGAGTCCAGGTTCGCCAGGCAGATGGTGGCCGAGGTGACCCCGCTGAGGGACGTGTTCGCCACGCTGTTCTTCGTCTCCCTGGGCATGCTTCTCGACCTCCGCTTCGTGGCAGACCACTGGGTCCTGGTGCTGGTCACCGTCGGCGCCGTGGCGGCCATCAAGATCGGGGTGGTGTTCCTGGTGGTCCGCCTCTTCGGATACAACGGCCGGATAGCCGCCTTCTCCGGGTTCGGGCTCTTCCAGATCGGTGAGTTCAGCTTCATCCTGGCCCAGACAGGCCTGAACATGGAGGTGGTCACGGATGAGTTCTACTCCCTGGTCGTGGCCAGCGCCATCATCACCATGCTGCTTACGCCGTTCTCCATGGGCGTGGTCAGCTGGCTGCACCAGCGGGCCCGGCTGCCGGCGCTGCCCAGCCTGCTGACCAGCACCGGCCGGGCCGGCGCCGGCCCCCTTCGGCTGCCCCGTCCGCCGGAGACGGTGGTGGTGGCCGGCTACGGGCGGGTGGGCCAGAACGTGGCCCGGGCGCTGCGGGATGCCGGCGTGCCCTGTGTGGTGATCGATATCGATCCTGACGTGACCTACAAGTCTCGGAGCGACAATGTGCCTTCCGTGTATGGGGACGCCAGCAACATACACCTGCTGGAGTCCATGGACCTGAAGGACGTCCTGGCCCTGGTGGTCACCTATCCCGATCCGCTGGCCGTGGCGGCGACCGTCCAGGGGGCCCTGAAGCTGAACCCCGGCCTCAAAGTGGTGGCCCGGGTGCACCGGCAGGAGGACGTGGACCGGATCCGGAGGCTGGGCGTGGTGGAGGTGGTGAGCCCGGAGTACGAGGCCAGCGTGGAGCTCATCCGGCGGGTGCTCTCCGCCGAGGGATGGCGGCCTGATGCCATTGCCGGAAGGATTGGCAAGCTGCGGGCCAACCCCGATGTGTGTGAAGTGGGCCCGGAGCCGGCGGCGGGAGAAACGCCGGGAGGGACGGGGCCGGCGTGACAGCGCCGCCTGGCCGTGGGGACGGGGCCGGCAGTGGTCCCTGCCTTTACCGCGAAGTGCAGCATTTCCGGCAATGGTGGCTGTGGGTGCTCATCGCCGGCATCGCCGGCGTCTCCGTCTGGAGCTTCGTCCAGCAGGTCGTCATGGACCGGCCCTTCGGGCAGAACCCGGGGCCGGACTGGGTGGTCATCGTCACCGGGGCCGTCTTCGGGCTGGGCCTCCCCGCGCTCTTCTGCGCGGCCAACCTGACGACCGAGGTCCGTCCGGACGGCCTGTACTACCGCTTCTTCCCGTTCCACTGGTCCTTCCAGCGGATACCCCCTGAGCGCCTGGCGGGGTTCGCCCCTCACGGCTACAGTCCCCTCAGGGACTACGGCGGCTGGGGCATCCGCTATGCGAGCGGTGGCAAGGCCTACAACGTCAGCGGAAACCGTGGCGTGATGCTGGAGCTCTCCGATGGCCGGAAGCTGCTCATCGGCTCGCAGAAACCGGAGGAGATGGCGGAGGCCATGGCGCTGGCCTTTGGCCGGAAGGCGGGCGGCTAGCCGCGGATGGAGCGGATGTACTCCAGGACCGGCCGCAGGTTCTCCTGTCTGACCCGGCCTCGCCCGGCCGGACCGATGCTGCCCGGCAGCTTGAAGTACCGGACCCGGCTCCGGATATCCTCCGGGATCTGCTCGTAGGTCTTCCGGCTGTCTCTGCTGGCGGGGGGCGCCAGGCCCACCGCCACCAGGATCACCCACTTGTCCTTGAGCACCGCCCACCGTTTCCTGAGGTAGCCCAGGAGGCTGATCCGGCCCATGTAAGTCGGGGAGCAGATGATGATCAGATCGTAGTCCAGGGCGCTGCGGCGGCCCGAGTCAGCCTTCACCAGGTCGGCCTCCAGCGCCTCCTGCAGCCATCGGGCGTACTTCCGGGTCGCTCCCAGGCTGGAACGATAGACGACTATGGCTCTCATGGGCGTGGCACACCATACTACCGGAACAGGGGGTGGGGCGCAAGGGGCAGCGGACCGTGGTCAGGCGGTTGTTGTCGTGGGG
>CALMBS010000186.1 GCA_937860285.1 uncultured Chloroflexota bacterium | reverse complement strand
TGGCGGAGGCCAGCAAGCAGCTGACCAAGGCCTCCGAGCAGACGGCCCAGGCCACGCAGCAGATTACGGCTACCATACAGACTGTGGCCAGGGGGGCCAACGAGCAGTCGGTTTCACTGCAGCAGACGACCCAGGGCATGGAGCAGCTGGCGGAGGCCATCAAGCAGATCGCCGAGGGGGCCCAGGTGCAGTCCAGGGGGGTGGAGGAGGCCTCGCGGCTGGTGATGGAGGTCTCCGTGGCCATCGGGGAGGTCTCCGCCAATGCCGAGGCGGGCAATGAGTCGTGGGGGGCCACGGCCGCCTCCGCCGCCGAAGGAGCGCGCAAGACCCACGAGACGGTGCAGGGCATGGTCCAGATCAAGAAGGCCATGGACCAGGTCTCCACCAAGGTCGGCGACCTCGACGGGAGGTCGCAGGAGATCGGCAAGATCGTGGCTACCATCGATGACATCGCCGCCCAGACGAACCTGCTGGCCCTCAATGCCGCCATCGAGGCGGCGCGGGCCGGGGACCAGGGCCGCGGTTTCGCCGTGGTGGCGGACGAGGTGAGGAAGCTGGCGGAGCGCTCGTCCCTGGCGACCAGGGAGATCGCCACGCTGGTGGGCGGGATACAGGCCAGCCTCCGGGAGGCGGTGAGCGCCATGCAGCAGGGCAGCCGGGACGTGGAGAGCGGCTACCTGCTGGCGGCCGACGCCGGGGCCTCGCTGGACACCATCCTGGAGAAGTCCCAGGCTGTGGCCAAGCAGGTGGAGCGGATTTCCATTGCGGCCAGGGTGCTCAACGAGTTCAGCTCCGAGATGGTCTCCGCCATCGACGGGATCAACAAGGTGGTGGAGCAGAATGCCGCCGCTACTCAGCAGATGACCCAGAGCTCCGAGTCTGTCTCGACGGCGGTCACCGCCTCGGCCGGCATCGCCGCCGACAACAGCGCGGCGGCCCAGGAGGTCTCGGCCTCAACTGAGCAGATGTCGGCCCAGGTGGAGGAGACGCTGGCCGCTGCCCAGTCCCTGACCGACATGTCCGAGGAGATGGAGCGGTCGGTGGCGGTCTTCAAGCTCGACTAGGCACACTGGCCGGATGGCCCACCCTTGACCGCATGGTCCGGGAGTGGTATTAGGTGGAAGAGGAAGCCATGAACAGCCGCCAGACAGTCGAGTACATAGACCAGAACCCCTACTGCGTGGTCCGGGACCCGGAGGACAGCCGCTATTGCGACTGCGAGGACTGCCGCGGCGCCCGCGAGTGGATAGAGACCCACCAGGACGTGTGGCAGATCTACCAGTCATTCGGCAAGTACAAGGCCCTGAGGGCGCTCTAGGCGGCCCGCAGCCGGACAACGGTCAGGCCCTACCCTCCGCCAACGGCGAAGAAGATGAGCAGCTCGTCGCCGCTCCGGAGCGGCTTCGAGTGCTCGGAAAGCAGCAGCTTGTCGCCGTTGACGTAGAACTGCATCAGCCCCAGCAGACGGCCTTCCCTGTCGTACACCCATTTCCTCATGGACGGATAGCGGTCCACCAGGACGCGGAGGCACTCCAGCGCGTTCGGGGCGGCCACCTCGAACACCTCGGGCTCCTGGAGGAGCCCGCTGTACTGCCGCAGCAGGTGCGACAGCTTGACGTTGACCTTGACCTGACTGCTCAACGCTCGCCTCTACCGCGTCCATCGATCCCGGGTACTAGCTGTGCAGTCTGGCTGCCAGGTCGCCCAGCCCCACCTTGTCCAGGGCCTCTCTGGTGGGGCGTCCGTCCGCCGCCAGGCCCCGGGCCGGGTAGAACTCCTCCAGCAGCAGCTTGATGTCCGGGGAGGATCCCGCCGCTCCGCCCTCGGCCGGCGGAATGAGCACCCGCCCGGGCAGGACATCGTCCTTGGAGGTGATCCCCATGAGGTTGTTGACGCCGCGCTTCATGAGCCAGATCCTCTCACCGCACTGCTGCAGCTCCGGGAAGGTGTAGTCGAAGCCGCTGGCGGAGGAGATGAGGTCGGTCAGGTCCTCCGAGTTGAGGGCCCCGGTGACCATGTAGCAGAGTATGCCGGCGTTGACGATCTGCCCCAGGTTCTGCGACCCCACAATGACCGGCCCCCAGCCCTTGCTGATCTTGGTCTGGGCCGCCAGCAGCGGCGTCAGGCCGAACTCCGGCCAGTTGAAGATGCCTGTCCCTACGGTGTAGGCGGGGTCGTTGGTGTGGCAGGCCCCGCGCGGACCGGTGGCATATGAGAGGGCCAGCCCGTGATTGGACCTCGGGTCGTGCATGGGCATCTCCAGCCCCTTGACGTGGATGGCGTACTCCTCGGTGCCCTTACCCAGTTTCTGGGCCATCCGCCTCGTGCCCTCGGCCAGGAGGTCCCCGATGCCTTCCCGCCCGGCTATCTTGGTGATCATGGCCATGACGCCGTCGATGTTGCCCCACTTCAGGTCGATGCCGTCCAGGTCCTGCTGGCTGAGGATGCCCTGCTCGTAGCAGTCCATGGCCATGGCTATGCTGCCGCCGGTGGAGATCACGTCCATGCCATAGTCGTTGCACATCTGGTTGAGCTTGACCACCGCGCCCATGTCGTGGACCAGCAGGTTGCTGCCCAGGGCGCCGACGCCTTCATACTCCGGCCCGGGGCCCGTGTACCCGGCGAAGGTCCCCTCCTTGATGTCCATGATCCGCTTGCACCCCACGACGCAGCCGTGGCAGGACTCGTGTCCCTTGAGAAACGGGGGGCTGTTCAGGACCACGCCACCAATGGCATTGGCCCCCGGGTTGCCGGCGATGGTCCAGTTCCGGCCCGGTATGTCGCCCAGGGCCACGGCGATCTCCGTGGCGCCGGCGGTGCCGCTCATGCCCAGCACCATGCAGGCCACGTCCGCTCGGGCCTTCTGGATGGCCACCTTTCGCCTCTCGGCGAACCTCTGGGGGTCCGCC
>CALMBS010000185.1 GCA_937860285.1 uncultured Chloroflexota bacterium | reverse complement strand
CCATGATAAAGCACGAAGAGGGACACGGCCACGGCGAGGCGCCGGCCGAGGCCCCGGCCAACTAGTATCGCGACCCGTCCTCAAAGGAATGCGGCAGAGAAGGCCAGAGATCAGATCTCTGGCCTTCTTCTCATTCCGAGGGGAGAGCCCCGCCGCCGGCGGGGTCCCTAGAGCCCGTGGGCGGCCAGCACGGGGGCCGGGCTCTTGAGGTGCTTCTTGAACCACTTCCGGGCGTCCGGGAGGCCCATGGCCACACCGAGCAGCTCGGTGAAGTAGACGATGGGGAGCTTGTCCTTGCCCTTCTGCATGGCCTCGAGGTTCATGGTGCACATGGGGCAGGCGGTGACTATGGCCTCGGCCTCCACCTCGCGGGCCCGGTCCACTATGCCGCCCACCAGGTCATGCACCGCGTCCGACTGCGTCAGCATCAGGCTGCCGCCGCAGCAGTCGACCTTGGCGGACCAGTCCCGCGCATCGGCCCCCAGGGCAGCGATCAGCCGGTCCATAGCGGTGGGGTTCTCGGGGTTGTCGAAGGCCACGATCTCGGGCGGGCGCATGAGGTAGCAGCCATAGTAGCAGACCAGCTTCAAACCCTTCAGTGGTTTGACCACCTTCGCCTTGACGGCGTCGAGCCCCAGGTCGTTGACCACAACGTCGAGCAGGTGCCGCACATCGTGCTTGCCTTCGTAGGGCATCTTCAGCTGGGCCTCCAGCCGGCGCCTCACCTCAGGGTCGTGCCGCGCCTCGCGGCGGGACGCCTTCAGCCTGAGATAGCAGGCGGCGCAGACGCAGATGGTGTCCAACCCCATCTTCTCGGCAATGGCCAGGTTGCGGGCCGGCAGGGCCAGGGAGAGGTCCTCGTTGAGGAAGTGCCCCGAGGAAGCCCCGCAGCAGGTCCACTCGTGTATCTCCTGCAGCTCTATACCCAGGGCATGGCACACGGCCTCGGTCGATTTGCCGAAATGCTCCTCCCCGCCTTCCTGGGAGCAGCCGGGGTAGTAGGCGTACTTCATGGCTTCTTCCCTTTCAACGTCTCTTTGAACAAGTGCTTCACCTGGTCCTTGCCCTTCCCGGTCCTGGCTGGCAGGAGCTTGATCTTGCCCTTGGTGACCATCCCGATACCCAGGCCGGCAGCTACCTTGAGGGTCTTCGGGGAGAAGTCCCTCGATCTCAGGAAGTGCTCAGCCGACATCAGCGCTTCGTTCTGCCGTCCGAACCTCCTGACAGGGTCCATGAAGGCGGCGTGGAACGCCGGGACCACCGCCACCTTCGGCTTCACTCCCTCGCGCAGGGCCATCTGGTGGAGGGCGTCCATCAGACGGGGTATGTTGATCTCATTGGGGCACCTGGTGACGCAGGACTCGCAGGAGGCGCAGACCCAGATGGTGGAGCAGCCCAGCACCTGGCCCTTCAGCCCCAGCTGCACCATGCGGACGATCTCGCTGGGCGGATGGTCCATGTAGCGGGCCACCGGGCAGCCCAGTGTGCAGGTGAGACACTGGTAGCAGCGATTGAAGTCAACCCCGCTCTCATCCTTCACCCGCCCGGCGAACCCGGGATCGCAGGTCACCGTGCCGGACTTGCTTTCGTACTGCATCTCAGTCTCCTCGACGCCCCGCCGGGGTCAGGGACCCCGTCGCGGGCTTACTCGAACCCCACCTTCTCGAACTCGGCCTCTTTGAAGGTGGTCAACGGCAACGGCTCGTCGACGCTGCGGCCCGGAACGTAGTCGAACAGCGGCTGCACCTTCGACCCCACCAGGCGGAATATGCGGAACACCGGCACGTCGGCGGGACAGGCCTGCTGGCACAGCCCGCAACCGACGCAGGAAGTGGCCATGTGGTTGAGGCGGGTCACGTGAAACAGGAGCGTGTCGGTGGGCACCCGGAGCGCGCCCTTCCTGGAGGCCCAGTCCAGGTACTTGTCCGCTTCAAAGGCGAAGGTCTGGGAATCGAACACGCACTCGCGGCAGTAGCAGATGGGGCACATATCGCGGCAGTTGTGGCAGCCGATGCACGGCGCGAAGACAGAGGTCAGCTTCTCCAGCCCCCTGGTCTCCGCCAGCGTCTGCCCAAATACCTCGTCCCGCCGCTTGACCCGCTCGGCCACCAGCTTGTCCACCGCAGCCTGCCGGCCGTCGCCCGCGGCCGCGGGCAGCCCCAGGCCATCGACCACCAGCTCACCCGCCGGGGTGTTGGCCAGCAGCAAGAGCTGCTTGTCGAGATCGCTGCCGATCAGGGCCACGGTGATATCCGAAACCAGGGGGTAGGGGTACTCGCAGATCTGGCAGGCCTCTCTCAACCGGGCATCGGCCTTGCCGGCCTTGACGGCCTTCACGAAGACGTCGCCGGGGGCCTGGTTCTCCTGGCCGAACTGCTTGTAGTCCGGCACGGAGAATGTCCCGAAGCAGTCCACCCCGATCAGCATGATGTTGTCCAGGGAGGCCTGCTTCAGCTTGAGGAGCTCGATCAGCGCCCGCAGCTCGCAGGAACGGGCCACCACGGCTACCTTCTTCTGGCTGGAGGCCAGCCTGGTGATCTTCGAGATAATGTTGGCGGTAGTCACCGGGAGCACCGGGGCCAGAGGATTGGCCGCATCCAGGACATCCGCCTGCATCACCAGGGTCTGGACCACCATCTCCCTGGAGGGCAGCTCCAGCGGCACCAGCACCGCGTCCACCAGCTTCTTCTCCAGGAGCTCTTTCAGGAGCCGGCGCATGGCGCCCGTGACGCTCCCGTCCTTAACGCTGAACCCGACCGTCTTCGCCATTCTTCACTCCTTGAGCCACGGGGCGCTAGCCCCCTTCATATCTACCCGTTTGCGGGGTTAAACCGACCAGGCACCGCCTATGGGGTTGGGGCCCAGCTTCTTGACCTCCGCGGTGATTTCGTTCATGGTGGCGGCGAACTTGGGCACCTCCGAGGCCGCCACCCAGCGCAGCCAGACCCGGTCCGGCTCCAGGCCCAGGGTATCCAGGATGGTCTTCAGGACCAGCATGCGCCGCCTCTCCTTGTAGTTCCCCGATACGTAGTGGCAGTCCCCCGGGCGGCACCCGGAGACCAGCACCGCATCCGCCCCGCTGAAAAGGGCCCGGAGTATGTATAGGGGATCCACCGAGCCGCTGCACATCGTGCGTATGGCCCGGACGTTGTGCGGATACTGCAGCCTGCTGCTCCCGGCCACATCAGCAGCGGCATAGGTGCACCAGTTGCACAGGAAACCGACTATAGTGGGTTCAAAACCGTCTTTCTTCTCGTCCGACACTGCCTAACCTCCCGCTCGGTCCAATACGAAGACTAGAGAGCCGCGTCCATCATGGCCATCACCTGCCGGTCGCTGAAACCCCGGAGGCTGGCCGCCCCGCTGGGGCAGGTGACCACGCAGGCACCGCAGCCCTGACACAATGCCTCAATGACTACGGCCACGCCCTGCTTTTCGTCCATGACCCTGGCGCCATAGGGGCAGACGGTGACGCACATGCCGCACCCGGCGCACCATCTCTCCTTCACTTCGGACACCGTTCTTCCGGAGCGCAGCCCTCCCTTGGACAGGATCGTTGAGGCCCTCTGCCCCGCCGCCTGGGACTGCACAATGG
>CALMBS010000184.1 GCA_937860285.1 uncultured Chloroflexota bacterium | reverse complement strand
CACTTAAGCAGTGGGGAGCCAATAGTGAAACCGGCCTTTCCAGGCCGGTTTTTTTGCGTTCCTGGGCGCCGGAACGACAGTATACGTGACTAGGAGGGATAAATGACACCCAGGGAGCTCAGGGCTCTCGCCATCTACCGGACGCACAAGCACTGCCATTGCACCGACTGCCAGGTGGCCCGCGCCGCACTGTACCAGTATGACCGCCAGCCCAGGGTCAGCGGCATCGGGCACCGCATAATCCCCGGGATGCTGCCCGGCCCGATCCGCATTGAGGCCCCTCCTGAACCCGGGGCCCGCGGCCCGGGGCCGGGCCCGCTATCCATTGACAGGAGTCGACCATGTACTGTACCAGGTGCGGAAGCCGATACGAAGCCAGCCCCAACTTCTGCCAGGCCTGCGGCCAGCCCCTCGCCGCTGTAGCGCCGGCCGCCAGGGCGGCGCGCTTCGAGTCCCTGCGCCCTCTGGCCACCGCGCTGGTCATCGCCATCGGAGTGGGCATCGCCTTTGACGTCATCGTTGCGGCCCTCAACATCGAACGCATCTCCCTGGCGTACCGCATCATCGCCGGAGGCGCGTACCCGGAGGCCATGGCCCCGGTCCCGGCTTGACAGCTTCCTGTGACCTAAAGGCGGCCCGCCGAGACTCCCCTGAGAGGGCGCTACCCCAGAATGGTCTGACCCCGGCTTTGGGCCGGCTATACGAAATGGCCTGGACCTTCTGTCACAACTGCGGCGCCAAGGTGGAGTGGGCGAGCTCGTGCCCCAGGTGCGGAGTGGCCAACCCTCTCTATGGGGGCTACCATCCCGCCCCGGTGGCGGAGCCGGCCCCGGCCCGCCGCACGGCTTCGTCTGTCTTTACGACAGCCGTGCTGGTGGTGCTGGCCCTGTGCCTGGTCGGCGGGGTGCTGGCCTTCGAGCTCCTGCAGACGTCCGAGCTCCGGCCGCCGCCCAGCTTCCGGGCGCTGACCGGCGGGCTCCAGGTCCAGCTGCTGTGGGACCAGCCAGCGGACGGCGAGGCCGTCCGGGTGGTCTGCCGCACCGATGCTTCCCCCGCCTCTCCGGATGACGGCACAGTGGTCTACGAGGGGTCCGACACCCGCTTCATGCACCAGGGCCTGGACTACGGCACCAGGTACTACTACGGCATCTGGACCGTGACCTACCCCGAGGAAGGGCCGCAGTACTCGGCCGAAGGCCGTTTCGAGTCGGCGGTCCCGTACTGGGTGGGGCCGATGGGCGAGACCATCGACGAGTTCGTCGAGCCCACTCCCAACACCCGGGTCGTCGGGGCGGACGGCGAGTACATCGAGCTCCGCAACAACCCGGACGCCGCCGACCCCTCCTGGGAGGCGCTGAAGCTGTTCCTGGAGCAGGACACGACGGACCAGCTGCGCTACGACGAGGCCACGTTCGTGTGCGTGGACTTCGCCGAGATGCTGCACAACAACGCCGAGGCCGCCGGGATCAGGGCCGCCCTGGTGACCCTGGACTTCGAAGGCCAGGCCACCGGCCACGCCATCAACGCCTTCAACACCACGGACAGGGGCCTGGTGTACATCGACGACACCGGCTCTCCCTACTTCTCCCCGTGTCCCGCGGACAAGGAGGTGGCCGTGCTGGCCGGACAGGCCTATCTCCCCGTCTCCATCTTCGACTGCCCCGGTTACGAGGTAGGCTGGGACTGCCTGGGGACCGTCTCCGCCTCCGTCGTGTACTGGTAGAACTGGAAAGACCGGCCCCCCTTCCTGTATACTGGCTCATGTCGGTCCGCTCTGGGCCGGCCGTTCTGGCCCGGGC
>CALMBS010000183.1 GCA_937860285.1 uncultured Chloroflexota bacterium | reverse complement strand
ACCTTGTAGATGTCGGCCTGGCTCTCGCCGGAGAGGATCATCCAGAAGACGACCCACTCGCCGTCTGGGGAGAAGCTGCGCCCTTCGGCATGGTTCGCGGCATCGGTGAGCGGCGTCTCGGTGCCGGCCTCCAGGTCCAGCAGCCAGAGGCGCTTGCTGGCCTCCGTTCCGCGCGTGGCGACGACATATCGTCCGGAGGGATCGGCGCCCATCACGAAGTGATTGTCATTGGTGCGGGTAATCCGGGTCACGTTCTGGCCCTGCCCGTCCATGGCGTAGATCTCCTTGCGGCTGCCGCCGGTGCCCCGGTTGGAGGTGAACAGGATCTCGGCGGTGGCGGGCAAGGCCCGGATCCTGCTGGTGTCCTCTCCGCCGCCACCCGGCGCCTTCCCACATGCGATCGGCAGGCTGCAGGCGGCAAGGCACACGGCCAGGAGAGCCAGCACCCGGATGGGGCTGCGGCGGGCCAGGCCGGCGGCCAGCACCAGCAGCAGCCCGAGCGACCTGCTCGCCCTCTTCGGCTGGTTGGCCTCTGCCCTCGATTCGACTCCCATCTCCCGTGACCGAGATCGCTCTTCGATGAGCTCCCTTCCGTTGGTCTGGGCCGCAACGGCCCGGAGTCGATGCCAGCGGCCACATACTAGGGTCCGGCGTCGCGCCCGTCAAGCCCTGACCTGCCGCGGCCGGCGGTCGGGCAGCCGAAAGGACTTGCCATGGGGCCCCGAAACGGGTACATTACATGGCCGGCCGGCGCCTCTCAGGCGCCCTGACGATGTTTTTGTGATGGCAAACGGCCTCTTTGAGATGCACTGGCAAGAAGGGACCCCTATGCTGAACGCGAGATCTCTGGTGGAGGTGCGCTCATGATCTGGGTGAGAAGGATACTGGCCATCCCCGTGATCCTGCTTTTCGTGGTGGTCTTCCTTGCGGCGATGGTGCTCACGCACATCAGCGGCACGGTGGGCAGCGCCGGCTTCTACAATGGTCAGATGGATAAGGCCGACGTGTACAACTGGGTGCATGAGGAACTGACCACGGCCATGCTGAGCGAGACCGGCGAGGAGAGCCCGACGGACTTCCCCCTTGACGCTGCGGGTGTGAGACAGGACATGGTGGACGTCATCGAGCAGGCCTTCCCCGCGGCCTGGCTCAAGAGCACCTTCGAGGGCGCCACGGGGGAGCTGGTCCCCTACGTGGTGGGTGACAGCGACGCCTTCGTCGTCGCCGTCGCGCTGAAGGACCGCATCGACCCGCTGGTGGAAGGCATCAATGGTGTGGTCGACGATCACGGCGACGAGATCTACAGCTATGTCACCGAGGACCTGATGGTGCCGTCGGTGACCGAGGAGCTGGCCAACGGGGCCGATCTCCCCTATGGCATCACCCTGTCGGAACAGGAGATCAGTGACATCGTGACCGCATCGATGCCCCAGGCGCAGTCCGAGGTCCTCGGGTGGTTCAAGGACATGGTGGCCACCATGGGGGACTACGTGAAGGGCGATGTGGACAGCCTGGCCCTGACCATCGATCTGACACTGGTGAAGTCGCAGGCGGTCACGGCCGCCAACCAGCTGGTGGACGACAAGCTCCGCAGCAGCTTCGACTCCATACCGCCATCGTGCAACGAGCTGCAGTTCATAGCCCAGCTGCAGACACTCCCCGAGGGCCAGATGCCGGCCTGCCGGCCTGCAGGGTACACCTATGAGCAGTTCAAGGACGCCCTGGAGGACCGGATGGGCCGGACCTTCGCCCAGGCGGTGGACCAGGAGGTCGCAGCCCGGATCCCGGGGACCTACGAGTTTGACGACGATCAGATGAGGGAGGCGCTGGGCGAGGATTCGGCCGACGCGCTGGACCAGGTCCGCGACTTCATAGTTGAGGACCAGGCGCGTGTCACCGACCAGAACTTCCGGGACCTCTTCGACGAAGAGGAAGACCAGACGGGCATGAGGGCCGCCGAGGAGGAGAAGGACTTCGACCAGGCCCGCAATGCCATACACACGGTCAAGATGATGCAGTATGTCCTGTGGCCGGCGTCTATCCTGCTTCTGGTCGGCATCGGGTTCCTGCTGGGGCGGAGCTGGAAGGGCCGCCTGCTCTGGGCCGTCGGCACGCTATTCGTCACCTCCCTGGTGTTCGCCGTGGTGCTAGGGGTGGCCGGCGCCGTGGCTCCCATCCCTGACCGGATCGTGGAGCGCCCGGAGGGCGATGAGGCCACCCAGGTGGGCATCGTCATGGCGGACAAGGGCGACGAGATCGTCCACAACGCCATCAACACTATGATCTGGGGGCTGGAGGTCAAGTTCATCATCAGCCTGGTGGTGTCGGGAGCGGCCATCGCCGGCCTGATCGCCTGGTACTTCTATGACCGCAAGCGGCGCCAGGGGCAGGCCCTCGCCGAAGGTGGCGGCCTGCCGGAGATGCCGGTTGACTCAGGCAACCCGCCGTCAGACCCGGGCGAGGGTGGCCAGCCGCCGGTGGCGCCGGCCGACTCGGACACTCCGCCGGTGAACCCGGCTGAACCTGGCGGTCCTCCGGCACAGGATCGTTGAACTGGCGCCGGGTGGGGCCTGGCGCCCGCGGCCGTCAGGGACAGGGCGGGGCTACGAGCGGGCGGGATTACCGGATAGCCGGTAGCCCGCGGTGCCATCGCCCTCCGCGCGGACCACGACGCCGCGGTGCTCTAGCAGCTGGAGATGGGCCACCGTCTCCCGGACGGCCAGGACCCGGTTGGTGGCGTCCATGCCGCCCCACGGGCCCGTGTTCCACTCCACCTGGCTGGCGATGTCCCGCGGGGTGACCACGCGGTCGGATATGGCGGCCACGACCTCACTCAGACGCTGGTCATGGTGCTCCAGTATCTCGTCTATGCGCTGCCTGAAACAGGGGAAGGGACGCTCGTGGGCGGGCAGGACCATCTCCACGTCCAGGGGCCGCACCTTCTCCAGGGATTCCAGGTACTGCTCGAGCTGGTCCTCGCTGGTCAGATGGCTGGGCGATATGTGGGGGGTGATCTCCACCAGGATGTGATCGCCGGAGAAGAACAGCCTGTTCTGGCTGTCGTAGACGCAGACGTGCCCGGGTGTATGGCCCGGGGTGAGTATGGCCTCCAGGCGGCCGCTGTCGCCCACCGGGTTCCTGTCCCCCTGCAGCAGAAGGTCCGGCTCCAGGCCCCGGGGAAAGAGGTCCCGGCCCCCCGAGGCGATCTGGTAGAATCCGGCCAGCTCCGGCTCCGGGATGCCGAGCGCCCGCAGCCAGGGCATCATGCCGTGTATATTCCAGATCTCGGATGAGCTGACAGTGGCCCGCAGGACATCCCAGTCGTCCTGGTGCATGATGACCTGTGCCCCCGAGGCGGCCCTGATGCGGTGGGCCAGACCGCTGTGATCGGGGTGGTAGTGGGTCAGCAGCAGCCAGCGTATCTGGCTGAAGGAGATGCCGAGGAGGTCAAGCTGGTGACGCAGGTGGCCGAAGGAAGCACCGTCATTGTAGCCGCTGTCCACCATCAGCCAGCCGGACTTTTCTTCCACGAGGTAGCAGAGGGTTATGGACTCCTTGTCCCTGGACCTGAGTCCAAGCATGAAGGGGACCTCCAAGAGGTAGGTCCCCGGTGCTATCTGTCGCGGTCTTCCCTTCATGTTGGAGCGAGGCGCTGCCGGCCGGCGCGCCGTGCTGTGTCCGAGGCTGAGTGCCGAGGCTAGAAGCGGCGGCCCTTCCCGCCACCGTGGCCGCCACGGCCACCGCCGCCACGTCCACCGCCGAAGCCGCCGCGGCCACCGCCGCCGCGGCCACCCCGGAACCCCCCGCCGCGGCCGCCATCGGGCCGGGGCCGGGCCTCACTGATGTCGAGGGTCCGTTCCTGGACCACCTTCCCCTTCAATCCGGCCAGTGCCGCCACTGCCTCGGACTTCGTGGGCATTTCCACGAAAGCGAAACCCCTTGGTTGTCCACTGTATCGGTCCCTGACGATGGCCACGGATTCCACCTTCCCGAACGCTTCGAACTCGCGACGCAGATCGTCTTCGGTGAGCTCGCGGGACAGGTTGCCGACATAAATCTTCACTGTGGCGTTCTCCTTTCGATTGGCTGGATCCCCTCTTGGGCTGGGGCTCGGAGGTTTGGAGAAACCAGAGGCTGGGACAACCCCAGCCTCTGGCGCATGATCGCCGTGTGGCCTAGCGCCGATTGCTCGGCTTGACCTTATCGTAGCAGCGGCTGCAATACACGGGTCGGCCTTCGCGGGGCTCGAATGGCACCTGGGTCTCGACGCCACACTCAGCACACACCGCCGGGAACATCTGGCGATTGGACCGGGAACCACCGAAGCCACCACCGCCAGTGCCGTTGCGTTGGGCTCTCTTTGCCTGACGGCAGGTCGGGCAGCGCTTGGGCTCGTTCGTGTAGCCCTTGGAAGCGAAGAAATCCTGCTCCTCAGCGCTGAAAGTGAAGCTGGTGCCGCAGTCTGAGCATTGAAGAGTCTTGTCTGCAGGGCTCATTGGATGACCTCCTTTCCTTAAGACTAGTTGGCTAGAGTCGGGTCATCCAAAGCCTGCAAGCTTCCGCATGGATAGCTGTCCAGAGGATTGGCAGATCCTGTACTGTAACCACCACGCGTACTATACACGAAAGGTGGGGGATATGCAAGCGGTATGTCACAGCCTGTTGACGGTGGCCCCGCCCCTGCCGGATCGTCAGGCAGCATCATCCGACCGGTGGGGGCCAGATACGAATCAAGCGTTGTCTGCCCTCGGACTACCCCGGGTCTGGAGCCGGCGAATCCCGTGAGGATTCTGTGAGGCTATCCTGACTGGCAGTGTCACGATTGTGATGCGGCGGTGATATAGTCACCGCATAGGACAGGATTCCGGAGGGCAGGCAGAAAATGGATCCCGTTACCAGTGGGACCAACGTACAGGATTCTCTAGCCATGGCTGATCCCCTGGCCGTGTTGGTGCTCCTGGGGGCGGTCGCCGCAGCCGCCTCCCTGTCGGCGAACGAAAGCGGCAGGGCGTCCGCGATCCCGGCCAGCCCCGATGAGCGCCGCGGGGCCGATGACGTGGTAAGAGCCTGGCTGGACAGCCTGGCCGCACCGTCGCTGAAGCGGTAGCCTGGACGCCGGTTGGCCGTCCGGCCTGCTTCCCGTTGCGGCGACCACTCCGTGCATCATGCTGGAACCAGACGGTTCAGAGTCCCCCTGAGGATCGTTTCCCGGCCTTGTGGGCTGTGATAGAATAGTAGGCCGCAGGCGGGGTATGTCATAGATGAGCTACTTCGTGCGGCCGATGAATGCTGACGATATCCCTCAGGTCAGCGCCATTGACCGGGAAGCCTTTCCCACCGAGTGGCCGCCGCCGTCCTTCAAGAGGGAGCTGGCCTCCAGCATGGTGCGCTACCTGGT
>CALMBS010000182.1 GCA_937860285.1 uncultured Chloroflexota bacterium | reverse complement strand
ATTCCTGCCCAAGGTGAAGATCGAGGTGGTGGTGCTGGATGAGGACCTGGGGCGGGCCCTGAACCTGATAGTGACCAGGGCCCGCACGGGCGAAAGGGGAGATGGAAAGGTGTTCGTGATCCCGGTGGAGCATGCCATTCGGGTGCGCACCGGTGACAGAGACAACAACGCGGTGTAGTGGATACCAGATGACCGGCCGGAGGGTGCGCCCGCCGCGCCGGAGGTGGGGGATATCAGACTGGGAATGAAGGGACAGCCAACAAGGAGAAGACCTTAAGGAGGATAGAAATGGCAGCGAAGTCAAAGAAGGAAAGCAAAGAGTATGTGCTGAAGATGGCGAAGGAGCATGACGTCAAGTTCATCCGGCTGTGGTTCTCGGACATCCTGGGGATGCTCAAGAGCTTCGCTATCACGGTGGAGGAGCTGGAGGGGGCGCTGGAGGAGGGGATGGGCTTCGACGGATCGTCTATCGAGGGGTTCGCCCGGATCGACGAGAGCGACATGATGGCCCTGCCCGACCCGGACACCTTCTGCCTGCTCCCCTGGAGGCCCCGGGAGCACCACGCGGTGGCCAGGATGTTCTGCGACATCGTGAAGCCGGGCGGTGAGCCCTACGAAGGTGACCCGCGGGCCGTCCTGAAGAGGAACCTGAAGCGGGCCGCCGACCTGGGCTACACCTTCTACGTCGGCCCGGAGCTGGAGTACTTCTACTTCAAGGACTCCAAGGGCACCGAGACCCTGGATGTGGGCGGCTACTTCGACATGATCCCTCTGGATGAGGCCGCCGACCTGAGGCGGGACACCGTCCTCACCCTCAACGACATGGGGATAGGGGTGGAGTACTCCCACCACGAGGTGGCGCCCAGCCAGCACGAGATCGACATGCGGTACACCGATGCCCTGACCATGGCCGACAACGTCATGACCTACCGCCTGGTGGTGAAGCAGGTCGCTCTGAACCGCGGCGTCTACGCTACCTTCATGCCCAAGCCCATCTTTGGCGAGAACGGGTCCGGCATGCACGTCCATCAGTCGCTGTTCAAGGAGGGCAAGAACGCCTTCTTCGACAAGAATGACCCGTACCACCTGTCCGGGACGGCCAGGTCCTACGTGGCCGGGCTCCTGAAGCACGCGCCCGAGATCACGGCCGTGACCAGCCAGTGGGTGAACTCCTACAAGCGGCTGGTGCCGGGCTACGAGGCGCCGGTATACCTGTCCTGGGCGCGGCGCAACCGGTCGGACCTCATCCGGGTCCCCGAGTACAAGCCGGGCAAGGAGAACGCCACCCGCATCGAGTACCGGTCGCCGGACCCGGCCTGCAACCCCTACCTGGCCTTCAGCGTGATGCTGGCCGCCGGGCTGGACGGGATCGAGAAGGGGCTGAAGCCACCTGAGCCCGTCGAGGAGAACGTCTACGAGATGTCCGAGGCGGAGCGGCGTGAGAGGAACATCGGCACCCTGCCGGCCAGCCTGTGGGATGCCGTGCAGGTCATGGAGAAGAGCGAGGTGGTGCGGAAGGCGCTGGGAGAGCACGTGTTTCACGCCTTCATCGAAAACAAGAAGATTGAGTGGGACAAGTACCGCATCCAGGTGACGGAGTACGAGCTCCGGCGGTACCTGCCGATCCTGTAGTCTGAGCGGCTTCCGCTGCCATAGGGGATCGCCCGGGACGCGCCTGGAAGAGAGCGTCCCGGGCGGGTCCCTGGTCGCGAGATGGCGGTGGTGGGTTGTTTGGAGGGTGGATGCCGTACGAGGGCAGGTGAATGAGCCGAGACATGAGTCTGACCCGGGACCTGGGCTTCCTGCGCGTGGGCGCGGCGGCCCCCCGCGTCCGGGTGGCCGACGTGGCCGGCAACGCCGGCGCCATCGTCGAGTCCATTGGCAGCGCCGCGGAGGCGGGCGTACAGGTGCTGGCTTTTCCCGAGATGGCGATCACCGGCTACACCATCGGGGACCTGGTCCATCATGAGGTGCTGCTGGATCGGGCCCTGGAAGGGTTGCGCTACGTCTTGAAGGAGAGCGCTTCCACTGCGATGGTGGTCATGCTGGGCCTGCCGCTGGCGGTGGGGCAGAAGGTGTTCAACTGCGCCGCGGTGCTGGCCTCCGGCCGCATCCTGGGGGTGGTGCCCAAGACCTATCTGCCCGGCTACCGGGAGTTCTACGAGGAGCGCTGGTTCGCCCCGGGCGACCGCTCCCCTCCCGGCGGCATCAGCCTGCTGGGACAGGAGGTCCCCTTCGGCACGGACCTCCTCTTCCGGCTGAACGGCCTGCCATCCGCCACCATCGGGGTGGAGATCTGCGAGGACCTCTGGGTGCCGCTGGCGCCCCACGAGCACCAGGCCCTGGCCGGGGCCACCGTGCTGGTCAACCTGTCGGCCAGCAACGAGCTCATCGGCAAGGCGGACTGGCGCCGGACCATGGTCTGCTCGGAGTCGGGGCGGTGCCTGGCGGCATTCGTCTATGTCTCAGCCGGCCGGGGTGAGTCGTCGAACGACGTCGTGTTCGGCGGGCACATCATGGTGGCCGAGAACGGCACCATCCTCGAGGAGGCGAACCGGCTCCGCCCGGACCCGACGCTGGTAGTGGCCGACATCGACCTGGACCGGCTGGAGCACGACCGCCGGGTGGCCACCACCTTCGGCCCGGCCCGCGGGACATCGGGGACATTCCGGATGGTCGAGGCTGAGGTGACCGATCCTCCGGCCGGGGAGCTGCGGCGCAGGATAGACCCCCGGCCGTTCGTGCCGGGAGACCCGGCCCGGCGGGCCGAGAGGTGCCGGGACATCTTCTCCATGCAGGTGGCGGGGCTGGCCGGCAAGCTCTCCGGGGCCGGGCGGGACCACGTGGTCCTCGGTGTCTCCGGGGGCCTGGACTCGACCCTGGCCCTCCTGGTGGCGGCCGGGACGATGGATTTCCTGAGGCTGCCCAGGGAGAACGTCCACGCCTTCACGATGCCCGGGTTCGGGACTACCCGGCGTACCCGGACCAATGCCATCGCGCTCTGCCGCCACCTGGGGATAGGGCTGGAGACCGTGGACATCACCCGCAGCTGCCGGGCCCACCTGCGGGACCTGAAGCATGCCGGAGGGGAGGACGTGGTCTTCGAGAACGTCCAGGCCCGCTACCGCACCGAGTTCCTTTTCAATAAGGCCAACGAGATGGGGGCCGTGGTGGTGGGGACGGGGGACCTCACCGAGATCGCCCTGGGCTGGTGCACCTTCTCCGGGGATCACCTCTCCCACTACCACGTGAATGCGTCGGTGCCCAAGACGCTGGTGCGGTACCTGGTGCGGTGGGTGGCGGACGAGGAGCTGGCCGGGTCCCCGGCGCAGGGCGTCCTGTACGACGTCCTGGAGACCCCGATCTCCCCGGAGCTGCGCCGGCCGGATAACGGCCAGGTGTGCCAGAAGACCGAGGACGTCATCGGGCCCGTGGAGCTGGCCGACTTCTACCTCTACCCGTTCATCCGGTGGGGCCTGCGGCCGGGCAAGATCCTGTACCTGGCCAACGAGGCCCGGCGGCGCGGTCTGTTCGAAGGCCCCTATACCCTCGGCGATCTGCACCGGTGGCTGGCGATCTTCCTCGAGAGGTTCTTCGCCAGCCAGTTCAAGCGGACCTGCCTGCCCGAGGGGCCCAAGGTGGGGTCGGTGAGCCTCTCTCCGCGGGGCGACTGGCGCATGCCGTCCGACGCTGATGGCCGGCCCTGGATGGAGGACCTGGAAGCAGCATATGAGACACTTCGGGAGTGATACCGGCGCGGCGTGCTATAATGGCACCGGGACACCAATGCGGAAAGGGGTTGCCGGTATGGTGCAGAGCGCCAACTCCGATACCGAGAAGAAGATACTCTCCATCCTGCGGGTGCTGTCCGAGTCCGGCGAGCCGCTGGGATCGATCACCATTGCCCGGGAGCTGCAGAGGTACGGTCTGAACCTGAGCGAGCGGGCCATCCGCTACCACCTGCGGATCATGGACGAGCGGGGGTACACCCAGCCCGGGGGCAGGGACGGGAGGAGCATCACCGCGCTCGGCGTCGAGGAGCTGCAGATAGCGCTGGCCCCGGACCAGATAGGTTTCATCCAGGACAAGCTGGAGGCCCTGGCTTTCCAGACCACCTTCAACCCGAGGAGGCGGACCGGGCTGGTGCCCATCAACACCTCGGTCTTCGCCCGGAACAGGTTTAAGAAAGCTGTTTCGGCCATGCGTGAGGCATTCACCGCGGGATTCTGCGTCAGCCAGCTGGTGGCCGTGGCCCACGAAGGCGAGAGGCTGGGCGGCGTTCTCATCCCGGAGGGGAAGGTGGGGCTGGCCACGGTGTGCAGTGTGGTGGTGAACGGGGTCCTGCTCAAGGCGGGCGTGCCGGTGGAGTCCCGTTTCGGCGGGGTGCTGGAGGTCCGCGGCTCGAGGCCGAGGCGCTTCACCGCTATCATCAACTACGCCGGCACCTCCCTGGATCCCTCGGAGCAGTACATCCGCGCCGGCATGCCCAGCGTCGGAGAGGCCGCCCGGCCGGGCAATGGGCGCATACTGGCCAACTTCCGCGAGCTGCCGGCCCCGGCCCGGGCCGCTGTGGAGGACACTCTGGGGCATCTGAAGGAGGCCGGCGTCAACGGCGTCTATGCGCTGGGGAGCGTCGGTGAGCCGGTCTGCCAGATCGCGCTGGGCATGAACCGCATCGGGATGGTCCTGCTGGGCGGGCTGAACCCGGTGGCGGCGGCGGTGGAGGCGGGAGTGCCGGTGGAGAACTCCTCTGAGAGCGGCCTGATCGAGTTCGAGCGGCTGGTGAGCTTCTGGGACCTGCCGGCGGCGGCTGCCGGCGGCGGGCCGAGAACGGTGGAGTAGCCAGCGGCCAGGGGGCCATGAGTTGGCCGGCGGCCAGAGGACCACGGGGCGGCCGCCTTTAAGTCAGTCCCGAGAGGCTGGCAAGGTGACGATGAACAGAAAAGCCATACTGGTGCTGGAGGACGGTTCGACCCACGAGGGGTGGACCTTCGGCGCGGAGGCCTTCTCCTACGGCGAGGTGGTGTTCAACACCAGCATGACCGGGTACCAGGAGATGCTGACTGACCCCTCATACGCCGGACAGATACTGGTCCTCACCTATCCCCTCATCGGCAACTATGGCGTAAACGACCGGAGCTTCGAGTCGGCGCGCATCCGTGTCAGGGGCCTGGCGGTGCGCGAGCTGTGCGATATCCCCAGCCACTGGGAGAGCGGGCGGACGCTGCACGATTTCCTGGCCGCCGGCGCGGCGCCGGGCATTGCGGGGGTGGATACCCGGGCCCTCACCAGGCACCTGCGCTACCGCGGGGTGATGATGGGGGCGGTCAGCACCGAGGGCTCATCGGCGGATGTCCTGGCGCGCCTGCGCATCCTGCCGCGCTACGACAACGTG
>CALMBS010000181.1 GCA_937860285.1 uncultured Chloroflexota bacterium | reverse complement strand
GGGAAAGGAGGTCATCCATAGCTACGGCGGACAAGACACTCACGTGTTCCGACTGCGGGTCCAGCTTCACCTTCTCGGTGAGAGAGCAGGAGATGTTCGCATCCAGGGGCTACACGAACGAGCCCAAGCGTTGCCTCACCTGCCGGGAGTCCAGGAGAGCGTCCCGCGAAGGTTCCGGCGACGGCGGAAGCATGAGG
Source organism: uncultured Chloroflexota bacterium (assembly GCA_937860285.1). Lineage (GTDB taxonomy): Bacteria > Chloroflexota > Dehalococcoidia > UBA2247 > RBG-13-53-26 > JAFGCL01. Next base: position 16,255 of record CALMBS010000181.1, on the reverse strand, counting down.
CCCAGGCGCCAGATGTACCCGACGATCTGCGCCCAGTGCGGCAAGGAGACACAGGTTCCGTTCCAGCCGCGGGGCGATCGGCCAGTGTATTGCAGCGATTGCTTCAACAGGATCAGGCCTGCCGGCAGTCGGTAAGCAACTAGTCGAGACACGAAGAGGGGCTGGGTTTGAACCCAGCCCCTTTCAGTTTCACCGCTTCACCAGCGGACGCTTCGTCCGGACGCGGCCGGACAGGCCGGCTGCCCGCGGGTGGCCGCAGCCCCGGCCAGCGGCCGGAAGACCTAAGCTTCTCCCTGGAGTATCTTGGCCCTAAGGGTCTCCCATTGCTCGGTGGTGAGCACGCAGAGGTTGCCTTCCTCCCCGATTTCCACCTGGTGGTCCTTGATCTTCACCACCGGACAGCAGGCACCTGAGTTGCAGAGCGTTACCAGCTTCATCTTGTGTTGTCTCCTCCTTCCTGATTTAGTGTGCTGAAATGGGGGCACATAGCCACCCGCCTGTATGGGTAATGTACCCCGGGGCCTGGATGACTGTATGCGATCTGGGTCGCAGCCGGCCGCTGCCAGTCACCACAGCGCCAGGGCCGGCTGCTCCGGGAGGCCGCTACCCGCCGGCTCCCCAACCACCGCCCCGGCCTTCTCCGCCTGGCCCCTCCGCCGGGCCCGCTCCGGGCAGATGGGCCGGAAATCGCAGCGGCGGCAGGCGGCCCCGGGCTGAGGGCTGAACCGCTTCTCGGCCCCGATGCTCCGGGCGGTGAGCAGCAGGTCCCACCGGGCCTGGTCCAGCACGGACCCGCCCACCGCCACCGTGTCCACCGAGCCCGAGGACAAGTAAATGAAAGAGGCCCTGGAGACGGGATACCGCACCCGGCGGGAGAGCACCAGGGCGTTCAGGTGCAGCTGGGTCCAGTCACTGCTGTCCGGCGTGTTGCCGGTCTTGTAGTCGATGATGTGGAGGGTGCCATCCGGCTCAAGGTCGACCCGGTCGATCCTGACCTGCAGGACCAGGCTCCTGGTGATCTCGGCCTCCAGGGAGGCCTCCACCAGGTAGGGCCTGACCCGGATGTCATGGTCCGCGACGAAGGAGGCCAGCTGCCGCAGGGCCTTCTCGGCCCAGCGCCGTTCATCCTCCGGGCCCCTGAAGCCCACCCGGTAGCGCCGCCAGTTCTTGCGCAGCAGCGCCGAGATGGTCTCCATGTTGCGCCGCTCCAGCGGCACCACCGTCAGGAACTCCCTCAGCGTGTCGTGCACGTGGTTTCCCATGGTGAAATACGGCCTCGGCCCGCCGTACTCGTCACCGAGGTGGTCGACGTAGCGGAACCGGTACTGCCGCGGGCAGCTGCGGAAGCAAGCCACCGACGTGGGGGACAGCTTCAGCATGTCGGCCGTAATTCTACCACATACCGACGCTCGCGGGCGGCGGGGCGGGGCCCTTGGATTCCATCCCGCTCAACCTGCTATAATCGCCATACCCGACATGGTTGGCGGCCCGGACCGGGCACGCCGGTCCGGCGATGGCCACGACCGGCCGTCGCGCGGCCCGCCGACGGAGGAGGCCAAGCGGTGACGGATATCGACAAACTAGTGCGCAGCCTCGGCAGCAGCCGCTGGGAGGCCCGGCGCGCCGCCAGCGAGGCCCTGGTCAGCATGGGATCGCCCGCCATCACCCCGCTGATCGAAGCCTTGACGGACAAGAACCCCGATGTCCGCTGGGCCGCCATCAGGGCCCTGGGGCGGCTGGGAGACGACACCGCGGTCAAGCCCATCATCAAGGCCCTCACCGACGAGGACTCCGGGGTCCGCAAGACCGCGGCCGAGGCCCTGGGGAAGATCGGGGACGCCAAGGGCCTGGCACCCCTGGTGGAGGCCGCCGACGACCCGGACTGGACGGTGCGCCAGGCGGCCGTAGAGGCCCTGGGCCGGATGGCCAGCGCCAGGGCCGTGGATGCCATCGTCAAGGCCCTTCGCGACGGCTATTCGGACGTCCGCCAGGCGGCGGTGACGGCAGCGGTCCAGACGGGCAAGCCGGCCGTTCTCCCCCTCATCAGAGCGCTGGCCGACGACAACCCGGACACGAGGAGGTGCGCGGCGGAGGCCCTGGGGCACATGAAGGACGCCCGCGGCGTGCCCGCGCTCACCCACAGGCTGGGGGACGAAAACGCCACCGTGCGCCAGGCGGCCGTCGAGGCCATCGGCATGATCGGCGATGAGAGCGCGACCGGCCCGCTGGTGACCAAGCTCAATGATGAGAGCTCCAGCGTTCGCTGGGCGGCGGCCAGGGCCCTGGGAGACGTGGGAAACCTCGATGCCATAGGGCCGCTCACCGTGACCTTCAAGGACCCCAACTCGGGTGTCCGCTGGGCAGCCTACAAGGCCGCCGACAGCATCTGCCGGCGGTTCAACACCCAGGAAGAACCGCCGAAGGCCTACTGACGGGAGGGAGTTGACATGTCAGCCGCCAAGCGCCGCCCGGAGGTCACCAGCCCCTTCGCCCGCCTGGTGGGATTGAGCTTCCCTGAGGGCGGCGGGCCCCAGTGCCAGATGAAGATAGAGGAGAACGTGCTCAACGTCTACGGCACGGTGCACGGAGGGGCCATCAGCACCATGGCCGATGTCAGCATGGGCTACGCGGTCTTCGAGAACCTGCGCGAGGACGAACGGCTGACCACCCTGGAGATGAAGATCAACTACATCGCGGCCGTTTCGTCGGGGGTCCTCACCGCCCAGGCCAGGCTGATCAAGCGGACGCGCAACCTGGCCGTGGTCGAATCCCGCGTGGAGTGCGAGGGCCGGCTGGTGGCCATCGCGCTGGGTACGTACTACCTGTCGAAGAAGGGCCCCAGGGAGAGCGCCTGACGCGGCGATGACCGGCGGGCGCGCTAGCGCTAGCGCCGCCTGGACCTTCGACGCCTCGGTTTGACACTGGACTTCAGGGCCTTCCCCACCCGCGCCGTGGCCCGGGCCGTCCTGGTCGCCCTTCTCGAGGTGTCCAGCACACCGAGGGCCGTACCCACACCGGGCACCAGGCCCAGCGCCGCCACCACGGTGCCGGCGGCTTCCTTCCCCACCCGGGCCAGGCTGCGGCCCACGCGCCCCTTTCTCCTTCTTCGCCCCACGGCCGGCGCTACTTCTTCGCCTCAAGCATGGCGTTCTTCCACTCGGCGTCGGCGTCGCGCATGACGCTCTTGCACTGGGCATCTGCTTCCTTCATTATGCCCTTGCTCCTGGCCTCAGCCTCGGCCTTGATACCCTTGCACTTCGCCTCCGCCTCGGCCTTGACGCCCTTGCACCTGGCCTCCGCCTCATCCTTGGCCGCCTCGCTCTTCAGTTTGGCTTCCTTCTTGAGGTTGTCGCACTTCACCCTGGCCTCCGCCATGATCCGGTCGTACTTGATCTTAGCCTCGGTATCCATGGCACCTCCCACCCCCATTGTAGCACCTCGCGCCGGAACACCCCTTTCCAACGCGTTTCCAACAGTCCTCTAATGCCATTCCAACATGGGGGGGCTACACTCTCGGGAGTCTTCGGACAGGACAGGAGGTACAGATGAGCTGGATCTACACTGCGGCTACGATCATGGTGGCCATGGCCGTCGTCCTCAGGCTGCTAGGGTGGGCCTACGGCAGAGCGCATCAACCGGCCCGGCAGCAGCCACGGGCTCTGAGGCAGCCCCGGGAAACCAGGTCGGGAGGCCAGCAGTACGGGAGGAGGTGATGGGCCCCGCCCGCGCGGCCGGGTCCGATATGAGACTGGAGAAGCTAATGGAAAGCCACGCCGTACGAAGCCCACCGTAGGCTGCGCCGGAGAACAGGGGACCGGCGCCGTCACATAAGGTGTCGTGACCTGGGCTGTATCCACAGCGGGTGCTGAACGGACCCGGGAAGCGGAAGGCCGCTCTGACCGGGCTGTGGCTTCTGGGTTACCTGCGACCACCCGGGGTCCAGCGGATGGTCGGCGGCCGGCAGTTCGCACTCGAGGTCCCGCTTGCGCCTGGCGACGATCAACTTCATGCGTGGACTACCCCCCTCTACCCTCTTGGTCGGCCCGGGGCCGGGGATTCCTTCGCCGGGGGGCGCCGGGTGACTAGGGCACCGGGCTTCGGCAGGTACCGATGAGCGAGCCCCAGCCCGGCAGCCGGACACCGGGCGGCCGCGAAGAGACGCCGGGAAAAGAGTGGAGCCAGCGAGAGGATTTGAACCCCCGACCCGCGGTTTACGAAACCGCTGCTCTACCACTGAGCTACGCTGGCCCGCACGCTGGAGGACCGGGGCCTTGACGCCTGCCTGACGCTGACACCCTCCGGGAGGACCTCGTCAAGGAGGGCCATGGCGTCCTCCTGCATATCAGAGATTATAGGCGAGCAGACGCCCACGGTAAAGGCTGCGCTCGAGGGCCGCGGTACGATGGGCTGTCCCCGAAAAGGGAAGAGGGCCCGCTCCGGCCCCCAAGAGAGAGGTTCCCGGGCAACCTCGCCAGCCTCCCTGGTCTAGCTCCGCCTTTGAGCCTTCTCGCCTTTTGCTCCTTTTTCGAGGGAGCCGCGCAGGTACCAACCCTGCCTATTTAGCTCTGGCGGATATTGCCACTTCCGGCTGCTCCAACCACCCGAGAACCTGGTTCTATTGTACTCCGCTGCGTCAACGTATCAATGGTCGCATCCGCATCGTCAGTCCCGTGGCTGTCACCAGCCCTGCTGCATGATTGGACGGCGCACGGCCCCCCGGAGCTTCACCCCATACAATCGGAGCTGACACGATGCGCAGATGGGTCTTGACACGACGAGTTGCTCTGCTATAATGACATTCCTTCTCGTCGATTCGTGGAAGCATCTGGCAGAGGTGTTGTACGCCATGGCAATCGGGGAAAGAGCGTTATCCGGAGCATCCCTCACCGGGACTGGCAGCAGCGACCGGGCTTTCTCGAGGTCCAGCCTGAGGGCCAAACAGACTAGACTGCACCGGGACAGCCCACCCGGCATCCGTCGCACCACAACGTCCAAACGAAGGCTGAGGGTTCTGTAGTGAGAGGGACACATCGCCTTTGGGGTGCATCCCTGGCAGCAGAAGGACCAGGCACCTGCGATGAGACACGAGAACATAACACCCAAGAACACGGTCTTCGCCATCCTCTCTTTCGAGGGGCCGGACAGCTATGCCACCGCCGGCGGCCTGGGGGTCCGGGTCGGCCACCTGGCTGCCACTCTAGCCCGCAGGGGCTTCCCCACCCACATCTTCTTCATCGGTGACCCGCATCGCCCCGAAGAGGAGGCGACCGAGCAGGGCAGACTCATCCTCCACCGCTGGTGCCAGTGGATCAGCAGGCATCATCCCAACGGGGTCTACGACGGCGAAGAGAGGAAGCTGGCGGACTACGACCGGTCTATTCCTCTCTTCCTCACGCACCACATCGCGAAGCCCGCAGTCCAGAATGACAGGCTGGTGGTCGTTCTCGGCGAGGAGTGGCATATAGCTGAGGCGATGTGCCGCGTCAGCGACTCATTGCACTACGAAGGGCTGCGCAATCAGGCAGTCCTGTTCTGGAATGCCAACAACACCTTCTCATTCGATCGCATCAACTGGGGGAGGCTGAACTACACCACCACCATCACGACCGTCAGCCGCTACATGAAACACCTGATGTGGCAATGGGGGGTCAATCCCCTGGTCATCCCCAACGGGATTCCTCACGGTCTGCTGGCCGGTCCGGACGTTGCCCTGACCCGGGAACTGCGAGAGGCGGTGGGCGCGGACGTCGTTCTGTGCAAGGTGGCCCGCTGGGACCCGGACAAGCGCTGGGTCCAGGCGGTCCAGGCCACTGCCAGGCTCAAGGAGATGGGCCGGCGGACGACGCTGCTGGCGAGGGGCGGCATCGAACCACATCATGGAGAAGTCATGGCCAGCGCCCGCCGGATGGGCCTCACCATTGCGGAAGCATGGGCCAGGGACAGCTCATTCGAGTCGTACCTGGCCGCGATCCGGGGCGCCGCCCCGGCCGACATCATCGATATCAGGTTCCCCCTGGCTTCGGACTTCCTGCAGGTTGTATATCACGCGGCGGACGGCGTGCTGGCCAACAGCGGCCGAGAGCCATTCGGCCTGGTGGGCCTGGAGGCCATGGCAGCGGGCGGCATTGTGTTTACTGGCGGCACGGGGGAGGACTACGCCCTGCCATTCGTCAACGCCTTCGTTCTGGAGACGGCGGACCCGATGGAGATAGTGGGGTACATCTCCTACATTGAGAAGCGCCCGGACGAAGGCATCCGGATGCGCCGCGCTGCCCATGCGACCGCCCGCTATTTCACCTGGGGCAAGGCAGCCATGAACCTGGTCTCCAGGCTGGAGAACCAGGCCAGGGCCCAAGGGGCGCTGGCCGGGGCGCTGGAACCGCTGGTGGAGGATTTTACTGCCGCCAGGTTGCCACCGAGCCTGCTCCCCTCGTCGCCACCTTCAACGGGGGAGACGGCGGGAGGTGGCCGCGTTCCCAGTGTTGCCTGACGGCGGCGTGGAGGAGGCGGGCTGATGGAAACGGCACAGGGCCTGAGAATCCGCGGTATCAGGCAGAGGGACCTCCCGGACATCCTCGATGTGGACAGGCGGATCACTGGCGGGTCCGGGCCATCAGGAGACCGGTCGGCGGCCAGCAATCACTTCTGGACCTACCACCCTCCTCTATCCTTCGTGGCCGAGCTCAACGGCCGGATTATCGGCTTCGTCATCGGCACCATCGGCGGCGCCGAGTACTCCCTGCCGGACTGCGGGTGGATCAACGTTGTGGGGGTCGATCCTGAGTACCAGGGCCAGGGGGCCGGCAGAGCGCTGGTGAAGCACTTCGCCGACACCTGCCAGAAGAAGGGAATCAGGGCCCGGTGCCTTATTCCGCGCCGGACCGGTCGGTTCGAGAAGATGCTCCTGTCGCTCGGGTTCAAGCACGGAGAGCTGGTCGATTTCGTCCGGGATATCGAGTAGAGGACCGCGCGCGGAAGGATCGGGAGAAGCCGGGGTTGAGAATGGGAAGAGGGGCTCGAAGCCCCTCTTCCGTGAGTGAACTCAGGTCCTTCCCTGATGTGGCTTGGGTCTAGTCCTCCTTCTCGTACTTGAAAGAGACCCTGACCTTTGCCCGGTAGGCTCGGATCCTTCCTTCGTCGATCTGCGCGTCCAGCTCGACCACCTCGGCAATGCGAAGGTCCCGAAGGGTCTTGGCCGCCTGATCGACGGCCAAAGCGGCCGCCTTTTCCCAGGACTCAGTGCTGGTCCCCACCAACTCGACCACCTTGTAGACGCTGTCTGCCATTGCCCTCACTCCTTTCAGACCGAAATCGTTGGGATAGACGCCCTAATGGGATGCTACGGCCCTGGCGCGCGTCTGTCAACTGCCCGTGCCTCAGTGGTGCCGGGATCAAGCATGGTGAAGGGATACCTGCCGAGAGGCCGGGTCCTTGCGGAAGAACAGGAGAGACTCACGGCCCATCAGGTTGGCCCTTCGGTTGATGCCCTGGCGATGGTGCTCCGCGGCCAGGCCGAAGCCCAGCGAGGACGCGTTTCGCGTTGCCATCCGGCGCAGGTCGACTCGGTCTCCCCGCACGGTCGGGTCACCGAGAACCATGAACAGGAAGGCTCCTGGCTTGAGGACGCGCAGGCTTTCCCTCAACATCCCACGCAAACCTGCCTCGAAGCGCTCTACCACGTCGGCAGAGTGCCTCTTGCCGCCCGTGAGCTCTTCGTCGAGCCTCTTCGGATCGTGACCCAGCCAGACCAGGCTGAGCAAGCCGTACTCTGCATACGGCACGCTGCCAATATACGGAGGGTGCGTGATGACAGCATCAACGCTGCAGTCCGCCAGGGCAATGCTCTCCGCCCTTCCCCAAATCACATCTGAGATCGGGGCCCCGGCCAGGGCCGAGTCCAGCTCCCCCACAGAACGCGATATCTCGCGAAGCCGCCTGGTGAACTCCGGTGCCGGCAGGGGGGCCATCCCTCGATTCTTGTCCAACATGACGTTGGGATAGCCTTGATGAGCGTTGCTGCATCTGCGCAGGATATCGCTGAAGGCCACACGCGCAATGTCGCGGCACTCTGCGTCCCGTTCCGCCGCTATCTCCCGGTCTATGGCAATGAGCTCAAGGAGCACATCATCCCTGAACCACTTGCGGTACCAGGAATCGCTGCAGCGTGGATCCCGACTGGCCATCCCCATCATCTCTTCGATACTGTGGCCGCAGCCGGTCCCGGGGATGAGCCGCGCCTCCATCCTCTGCACGAAATCCTGCAGCCTCGCCCTTCCGACCGGCGTGGTCTTCACCTTCGAGATCAGGACAGCCACCGGGTTCAGGTCGATCCCGATCGAACGCCTCTGAGACAGGCTGCACTCAAGGAGCACTGTCCCGGAACCGCAGTACGGGTCGAGCACAAGGTCTCCCGGTTGAGTCAGCAGCTGGATGGCCTGTCTGCCTATCTGCGGAATAAACTTGCTCGAGTACCGGTGGATCGAGTGCGTGAGATACTGAGTATCAGCATCCACGCATTCCCAGTCCAGGTCTTCGATCCTGCCAACCGCACCCTGCAGCATCTGCCGTCGATCTCCGCAACAGCTGCGCTCCAATCCTCATGCCCTCCGACTGAAGATCATGACGTGTTCGTCCTGGATTACCCGTTCCTGCCATGGGACCTCGGAGTTGCTGTTGCTGCATTTGAGCTTGTGCCTGACCGTGCTGTCCAAGGTCAATCCTCGTGCGCCAAACAGCTCGGCGATGATGCGGTCGGTCGGAATGACCTCATCGCCAATCCTCTTGTTGCCTATGACAAAGGCCAGGCGCCCCCCGGGACGCAGCCACGCTGCGAAACGACCGGCGGCCTCCAGCATGTCATCAAAAAAGCTGGCCATCATCTTCCGGCGGTTATCTGCTTTGACGCTCAACGGCTCACGCGGGTGGCGGCGAAAGAACTCGCCGAAGGTCGGGCTGCATGCCGCTGCCTTCGCGGACTTCGCCGGGCCGGGGCCGTTCCCCCTCACGTACTCCGAGCCGATCACCCGGTCATCGAACGAACAGGGATCGTACTTGAGCACAGCCCCAAGACAACGATAGCTCAGCAAGTGGGTCCTGAGGTAGCTGAGGGACTCAACACCGTATGGCGGTGAGGTGATGATGAAGTCCACGGAGGATGGTGGCACGTCCGCATCCAGCATGCTGCCTTCGATCACCGAGATGTCCTGAGGTGAGGACATGAGATCACCGTGGGTAACGACGGTCGCCTCTATGTCCGACGCTATCTCGCGCTGTGCAGCGTGCACCAGACGCAAGACATCGACGCCTGTCCGCGGAGAAGTCCTGTACTCGGCCCGAACAACGTCAACGTCGACATTCCCTATGCTTCGCATTCGTGACGACAGAGCGCAGCAGACAACGTCGCGCTGGTACCCGTCAAGGCCGGAGGCGAACTCAACTGCAATGGAGGCGCCGAGAAGCGCCTCCGGAGTCAGCCACCTTTCGCAGTTCGGGAAAGCGTCTATGCTGTTGCCCCGGCGACCCAGGATCTCCTCGTACGACGCGGTGGATGGGTCTCTCCCGTGGAGAAAGGAGCGCCACGTGCGTCCGTAGAAGGCGGAAAGGGAATCTCCGACCTCATCCAGCTGTGAGCGGCGCACTGGGAACTGGCTCTTGGCACGGCTGATCAGACAGGACAATGGGCAAAGGTCTATCCCGATGGCCTTGAGTCCCAGCATACGGGCTTCAACCAGGGTCGTGCCGCTGCCGCAGAAGGGATCGCAGATCGTCTGGCCCGGTCTGGCCCCGAAGTGGTTGATGAGGGCACGGACAAGGTGCGGGGGGAAGCGTCCTACGTATCGATGCCATCCGTGCGGTCCGTAGTTGGGATTCCAGTGGTTGGCATTGGGTTTGGGCTTCTCCAGCTGGTATTGAGCGCAGAGTGTCCGGGACTCCGGGATGCCAGCGACTGCCGACAAGCGCCTGGCATACTCAGACGATGGGCAAGGCAAGTCGCTGATCTCCTGTAGAGCAAGGAGGCTGTCGAAAAAGGGCAGCTGGTCCTGGGGTCCGTTGACCACGTATGGAGAAGGGTCGAAGGAGTACGCCGTGGGACCTATCCGGATTTGCCTCCGAGTGTCGCCTCTCAGGTCCTGACCGGAGCGCAGTCCGAGGCTGGCGCGGGGGATGGAGGTGCTCTTCGTGTCCCGGAGGTCAATGGGCCCGAAGCCGATCTCCTTGAGTCCGATCGCCGCCAGGGGGGACGGCTTCGATGTACCGTTCTCCCAGCGAAGCACGGTGGTCTGGCCGACTCCGAGCCGGCCAGCCAGGTCCTGCTGGGAGAGTCCCCGATCGACTCTGAACTTCCGCAGCCTTTCAGGGAAGGTGAGTGGACGCATCTCGCACAGCCTGGTATCAATGGAACAGGGCCCTGCCGCAGGCATCGGAGCTACCCGCGGTCTCTCCTGGGGACCACCAGCGTGGATTCCAGCTCCAGGACGCTCTCCCCCTTCTGGTTCCGCAGGGTGACCATGAAGCGCGCGATGCCGCGGTCCGGCTTGGAGCGTGACTCCCGCTTGTAGACGCACTCGGAGGTGGCCACCAGACGATCGCCTGGTCGGACCGGCTGGAGGTACCGGGATGTCGTTTCGTTGCCGGCGATGATGAGGGGCCTGGCCGCCATACGGTGTCCCAGCGCGCTGGCGACTGCATGCGTGTAGGTCGATGACGCAATCAGGCCGCCGTGCGGGGAGGCCCTGGCCGCTTCGGGATCCGTGTGGATCGGAAGTGGGTCCCATTTCCGGGCGAACGCGATCAGCTCCTCTTCGGTCACCACGTACTCGCTGGTGGTCAGCGGCTGTTTCAGGGGTATGTCCTCGAAGTACCATTCCTGCATCGGCGGCGCGACTACCCTCCCAGGAAGTCCTCGTCGTAGGTGATAGAGGTCGGCAGGGCCTTGAGGGTGTGGCGGCCGCGGCCTTCTTCGGACTCCTCCATGAGCTCAATGTACTTGATCTGCTCATAGGGCAGGAACTTGATGGAGGTCCTGCCGTCGGGGCTGTAGGCCTCCACCACCACGTAGCTCTGCTTGGGTTTCAGGCGGGCCAGCTTGAACGAGGAGCCGTCCAGGCAGTGTATCTCCACCACCGGCGCCGGGACCTTGCGCTGCCTGGCAAAGTTGACCAGGCCGGCGCGCCAGGTGCGGGAGAGAAAGAAATCGTGACTGAACATCAGGCGCCTCCTTTAGCCCCCCTGATCGGTATCCCTGCCCCGGAGTCTCTTCAGGGCGCGTTTGGCTTCCCTTCTGATCGCTTCGTCCCTGTCCCTGGTGGCCCCCACCAGGATCTCCACCGCCCGCTCGTTGTCCATCACGGCCAGGGCCCTGGCCGCTTCGTGCCGCACCACCGGGCTGCCGTCATTCGCCAGGGCATCGCCGAGGGGCTCCACCGCCCGCTCATCGCCTATGGTCCCCAGAGTCCACGCCGCAATCTGCCGGCAGATCGGGCGGGTCCGGCTCCGGTCGTTCGTCAGCACGTGGCACAGGGCGCCGGTGGCCGGCGGACCGACGATGACCAGCGCATCCGCCGCCTGCCGCTTGACCTTCTCGTCGCGGCGATGCACCAGCGCGTGAATCAAGGGAGGGACAACCTCCTCGCCCCGCTCCCGGAGGCCGGCCACGGCCTCCTCCCTGAGCATAGGGTCCTCGCTCATCAGCGCAGTCAGCAGCGAATCGGACACGGCCCCCGGGTCGCCCAGCAGGCCCAGCGCTGCCGCTGCTTCCTGCTTGACGCAGGGGTCCACGTCCTTCAGGGTCCTGGAGAGCGGCTTGGCCGCGCGGGCGTCCCCGATCTCCCCCAAGATCCTGGCCGCCTGCTGCCGAACGTGCCAGTCCTGGCTCTGGAGGGCCCTGACCAGCGGCCCCACGGATTCCCGTCTCTTCAGGTGGCTCAGTGACGCGGCCGCCTGCCGCCGAACGTACCAGTCCTCGTCCCCCAGCGCCTCGACCAGGGGCCCCACCGCCCGTTCATCGCCGATCTCGCCCAAGGCCCAGGCGGCCTCCAGCCTGACATCAGCATCCTGGTGGTCCATGGACTCCAGCAGGGGCTCCATCGCCGGGGGGCCGATCGTGGTCAGCGCCAGCGCCGCGTTGTACTTCACCAGGCCGTCCTTCTCATGCTTGAGGGCCTGCACCAGCGGCGCTACCGCCGCTATCCCCAGCTCCGCCACCCGCTCCGAGACGTCCTCGCGACCCAGGGCCGACACCAGCTCGCTGATGCGGTCGTTCTGACCGGCGTCACCCGGATCGGCCGCCTGCCCCGGACCGGCGGGGCCGGCGGACTGGGAATCCTCGGTCAACATCCTCTTGCACCTCCGAACGGAGAAGACCGTCCGCATTATAGCACAGCCGGTCAGGCACCAGGCCGCCGTCCGGGAGCACGCCGCCGGCGGCGCAGTCCGAGCGGGGCTTGCGCCGGCCGGCTCCGGTGCTAGAATGTGAGCAGCGCTGTCCGTCCGGCGGACGGGGCCAAGCCGAAGGCGGGGAGGTGAGTCCGGAATGCCAAAGGCAGGCAGAAAGACCCAGGCAGCCTGGGCCGATCTCAAGGAGTCCTGGCGGATGATCGTGGACATCGAGAAGGAAGGCTTCAAGCTGACCGAGAACGAAGCCGACCGTAACTACGACCTGATGAAGGACAAGCTGCGCCAGGCCGACGCCCTGGTCAAGAAGCGGAGGAGCGCTCTAAGGCGCTACCTCCTTCACAAGAAGCGCGGCGACTGAACCGGTCCCCCTCCCGGCAGATCGCGGCCAGGAGGCGGCATCAGGCGCTGGCCCGCCGTCCCTCCAGGCGGGAAACGACCAGGTGCAGCACGCCGCTGGCAGCCCAGACGAAGGCGTACGGCAGCACCACGTGAAGGAAATCGTCTTCGTTGATGATGACACTCGCCCCCTCGGCATAGAGCAGGCAGACGATGAGCATGAAGGCCCCACCCACCCGGTGCCACCACCAGGCCACCAGGGCAGGGGCCACGGTGAGCCCCAGGAACCAGATGGCAATGGGGACCGCCAGCGGCCCCGAGTCGAGCTCCACCTCGTGGTAGATGAAGTAGCCGGCAGCCAGCAAACTCAGGGCCATCCCGGAGACCCTGGCAGTCCAGCAGAGAGCCTTGCCGTGCACACTATCGCCCATGGTCCTGTCAGCGCCCCTGCGGCATTATACCAGAGTTGACCCGGCGTCCGAGCACCGCAAGACCGGCTGATCCGGCCCGCCGGTCCCGCCCCATGTGAGGAGTTTGTGAGGACCCACCGGTCCGCTGAGACGCCCAGGTAACGCGACTCACTTATCATGGTGATGTATCCGTGACCCCTGCCGGACAATCGGAATGGACCCCCCGGAGCGCAGCCCGTGGAGTCCGGCCAGCGCGGTCCCGGAGATCAGCGAAGGAGGCCGTATAAAGACGGTGAGCGACAGCGCGAACCGCGGCAGCTGGGCCAACGATCCCAGGCTGAAGCAAGCGGCGGTCGTGGTCTGTACCCCCAGCTGCGCGCTGGTAGGGACGGCCCATCTCATGGCCCAGCAGCGGCTGCTGGACGAGCTCAATGGCGGTTTCGTGGCCAACCTCTACCACCTGGGCGACGAGTTCCTGCCGCTCACCGAAGTGAAGATAGTCTATCCCGGCGGAGCGCAGGACATCGCCCTGTCCACCCACGTCAGGAAGCCGAACATCCTGTTCGTGGCGGAGAGGACGGCCGGGGGATACGACCGGACCGGCGCCCGGGAGGGGAAAGGAACCTCATACCGGATCAAGAAGCCGCTCTCCACCAAGGTCTTCGTGCCTCCCTACGTCCTGGAGGGCAAGATGCACGTCGCCCTGTGGCAGGAACTGGCCCAGGCACTCGACGGCGACAACCGTTTCCTGCCCATGACGGACGTCCTCATCTCGCCCGCCCTGCCCTCCGGAGAGTCAGCCACCGTCTTCGTGGCCATCAACAAGGAGCAGATAGTCCACATCGGCGAGATGTCGGAGGCCCTGGAGAGGATGCGCCAGGACCTGCAGAAGACGGTCGAGGCGGGGGCGGCCGCGGACCGCACCGCGGCGCCAGTGCCCTGAGCCTGCCCTGGAGAGTGCCGAGGGCGGGGGTCGAACCCGCACAGACCGCGAGGTCTAACGGATTTTAAGTCCGTTGCGTCTGCCTATTCCGCCACCTCGGCGACGGCCCCCTTCAACTGCCGTCCATTATATGCTGGCAGGTATCCCTTGTGAAGGCGAAGGCCCATTGACATAACTGCGCGGGCGCTGCTATGCTGGGGCCAACGGGGGTGGTGAGATGTGGTGCGGGCGGCCGGTCACAAGGCAGCGCTTGAACCCGACCTGAGAGAGGTCGGGTTTGCTCTTTTTCCGGGTCTATTCAAGCTGGCTGGTTACCAGAGGAAGAGGAACGAGGCGAAGACGGTGGAGAGGAGAGCGGGTCATGAGCCTTTTCGCACTGTCCATCATGACCTATATCCTGCTGGCGGTGGCGGCAGTCGTGGTCCTGGGCTGCGTGATTGACCGCATCGTGGCGCTCGCCAGGTGGATAGGGCGCCCGCGGCCGGGGGTATTGCGCTGACCACCCGAAAGGCTTAGACTGGCCGCGGTCTATGAGGATGCGTGAACACCTCGGAGCGAGAGCCGGAGGATGCCGCTGAGGACAGCCGGGACGGCGGCCACGCTGACGATCCTGGTGGCCCTCCTGGTTCCCGCGTGTTCCGGATGCGCCACCCTGGGACTCGAGGAGACCGACATCCCCCACACCGAGAACTACACCGTCTCTGAGAACGCCCAGGTCACCGTGCTCGCGGGCGACGTGGACGGGGACATCAGGGTGGAGGCGTGGGGCCGGGACTATGTCCAGGTCACCTGGACCAGGAAGACCACCTGGGGTAAGGCCCAGATGGAGAATGCCCGGGCCGCGGTCGGCCAGTCCGCGGGCCGGCTGGACATCGAGACCAAACTGGCGGCCGATGAGGCCAGGCTCACTCTGGACTATGACATCAGGGTGCCGCGGGGGGTCATCCTGGCCCGAGTGGTCACCGCCAAAGGAAGCACCACCATCGACGGCACGACGGGCAACACGGTGATCAGCGCCAACTCCGGGGACGTCTCGGTGAAGAACGCCTCCGGCTACCTCGACGTATCCTCGGGCAGGGGCCGCCTGCGCCTCGAAGGGACAACCGGGGGCGCCAGGCTGGTCACCGCGGACGGCGGCATCGAGGTGGTGAACGTGGACGGTAACGTGAAGGCCGTCAACAGCAACGGCGGCATCACCGTCACTGGAGGGAAGGGCAACGTGACCCTGGAGACGTCGCGGGGCAGCATCCACGTCACCGGCCTGGATGGCAGCGTCCTGCTGGCCAGGAACGCGAATGGGCCCATCGAGGTCAGGGACGTCACGGACGTTGGGGTGCTGGAGACCTCCGGCGCCGACGTCCAGGCTGATATCGGCAGCGTCGGACCGGACGGCACTACCATCCGGGTGGACGACGGCTCCATAGGCCTATACATAGCCAGTGAGGTCAACGCCGACATCGAGCTGGTGCCCCTGTCCGGCGCCGTGGCCGTCAGCTCCCGCACCGGCATCCTGTCTCTGGCCGGGGAGTTCTCCCCCGCGCGCTTCACGGGCCGGGTCGGCGCCGGCGGCAACATGATCTACGCGGAAACCTCCAGGGGAGATATCAATGTCTGCGGGAAAGGATCCTAGGTCGAATGCTCTACTTTGCCTATGCCACCAACCTGAGCCGGAAACAAATGGCCGAGCGCTGCCCCGGGGCCAGGCCCCGGATGGCAGCCAAGCTGCCCCACTACAAGCTCATATTCGCCGGATGGTCCCGCAAGTGGCGCGGGGGAAGCGCTACTGTCAGGCAGTCCAAGGGCGACGTGGTGGCCGGGGCCCTGTACGAGATCACGGAGCAGGGCCTGCGACAGCTCGACAAGCACGAGGACTACCCCATGACCTACGACCACTTGAACGTCAAGGTGGTGACCGCGGACGGCGAGTTCGTGGAGGCGGTGACCTACATTGCCAAGGGCCGCGTCGATGAGACGAAGCCTTCGCCGGAGTACCTGGCCGTCATACGGGACGGATACCGGGACTGGGGCATCGCTTCCAGCACAGGGAAGACCTCGATGTTCCAGGAGATGGACCGCCAGTCGCGCTCGCGCGGCGGGACGGAGGACTGAGTTGGGATGGATCAATGGAGGCGGCGAGCGGATTCGAACCGCTGTATAAGGGTTTTGCAGA
>CALMBS010000180.1 GCA_937860285.1 uncultured Chloroflexota bacterium | reverse complement strand
AGGCAGCGGAGGTATGAGCGCCTCCTGTACAGCCAGTTTCGGCGGGAAATTCGGGCGCTCAACCTGGGCGGGGAGTACCTGGAGATGGGCGCCGGATCGGGGTTCCTGGCAGCCATGCTGGCTGAGGACACCAGTGTCAGGAGCATCACTGCCGTTGACATCTCGGCCGATGACGTCGCCGTGGCCAACGAGTACGTCAGGCAGGCAGGGCTGGAGAAGAGGATACGTTGCCTGGTGGGTGACGTTCAGGACGAGGACCTGATGCGCGGGCTGGGACGATTTGACCTGGTGTACTCCACCCTCTCGCTGCACCATTGGAGAGATCCCGCCGGGGCCGTGGGGAGCCTCTGGAGCGGCGGCAAGGAGGGCGGTGCGCTCTACATCTGCGACTTCAGAAGAGTCTGGTGGGCCCGGTTTCTTCGTTTCAAGGGCAAGGGAGTTCACTTCGAGGGCTCGTTCACTCCGGCCATGGTGGGAGCGATCTTTCGCGAACAGGGTATTGCCAACTTCAGGATTAGGACACGGTTCTTCATCCTGCAATCGGTAACCGCATGGAAGTAGAGGGCGACATGAAAGATCATCCCCACTGCTATCATATCGACTTCGCACACGAGACCGAGACCTGCTGCTGGTGCTCCGGCCGGCGCAAGCTCGACTTCGGCCAGGGCTACTTCGGCCGCGATCCCAGCATGACCACCCCGCTGCTCAGCGTCTGGTGGTGGCGCTACAACACCAAGATGTACGGCCTGTACCGGCACCTCCGGGAGCAGCCCGCAACGCCCGGGGCCTCACATGGGCCGTACGGCTCCGGCAACAGCCTCACCATCGAGTATGACGGCGAAGGGCCGTGTCCGGGCGCCGCTCCGGACCAGTCCACGTAGCATGCCCCCTGCCGGCGCTTCTCTCCGCACGGGATCGGCTTCACGCCGGCAGCGCCGGCTCTTTTCTCAAGCCGATGCCCCGGAGTAGCGCCGCAGACCCAGCCGCCAGAACCCCCGCGAGATCACAAGCAGGACGGCGGCCAGCGCCACGGCACCCAGCAGCGTCCAGCCACTGAGCCGGCTGGTGAGGGCCTCCGCCGGGAGGGTAACGGCGAAGGCCACCGGCACCACGAAGGTCAGCCCGTAGCGCAGCCACCCGGGGTAGAGGCTGATGGGCCAGCGCCCCGCCTCATACATGCTCTGGAAGATCACCAGGATGTTCTCCACCCGCACGAACCAGAAGGAGAGCGTGGCCAGGATAAGCCAGAAGCTGTAGATGATGAACCCTCCGGCCACCAGCATCAGGATGAACACCGCCGCCTCCCCCAGCCCGATGCTCCCGCCCAGCCGCGCCAGCGCGGCGCCCAGGACGATGACCCCCATCAGGATGTCAATCAGCTTCCAGATGTCTACCCGCCGGATGGTGACCAGCAGTTGGGCATCCTCCGGCTTGGTGAGGGTGAAGTCCAGCGTCCCGTCGCGCACGGACTCGATGAACTCCTCCATGCCCGGCTGGATCATCAGCCCGATGATCCCGCCGACCAGGAAGTAGACCCCCACCAGGGCCAGGACCTCGTCCGGCCGCCAACCTCCCAGGGTGTCGGTGAAGGAGAAGACAACCGCCAGCCCTCCCAGGGACATGCCCAGGTCGAGCGCCGACTGGAAGAGCTGCACGAAGAAGTTGACCCGGTAGGCCAGCTCTCCCCGGAGGCTGACCCGGAAGAACGCCGCCAGCAGCCGGAGGTAGCTCATGCGCCCACCGCCGTGTAGACCCGCACCCCCGCCCGCCATGCCACCCGCAGAAGCACCAGTCCGATGATCACCCAGGCCGCCTGGATACCCAGCCCGGTCAGCGCCTCGGACAGTGTCAGCCGGCCCAGCAGCAGCTCCACCGGGAAGCCGACCATGGCCCGGAACGGCAGGATCTGGGCCAGGACCCGGACGGGATGGGGCATGAGCGTGATCGGTGCGATCTGTCCGGAGAGGAACAGGAGAAGGACGAAGTAGGTCTGGTTGATGGCGCTGACCCGCGTGGTCCAGAAGGCCGCCTGGGCCAATGTCCACTCCAGCAGGAAGCGCACCAGAAAGGCCAGGAGCAGGGCCGGGACGAACAGCCCGATGGCCCAGGGCTCCGGGGAGAGGGCCGGTCGGAATACCAGCGCCAGCACCCCGGCGACCGCCACCATGAAGGGCAGCGTTATCACCTTGGAGGATACGTTGTCGGCGATGTCCGAGTGTATGGGGTGAACCGGCCGCAGCAGCGCGAAGGAGAGGCTGCCATGCCGGATGCGGTACTCGAACTCGTACATGATCCAGGTGTAGGTAACGTGGTTGACCAGCATCAGCACGATGAAGTAGGCGGCGAAGTCCCTCTTCGCGTAGTCTCCGACGCTGCCGCCCCCGGTGCCGGCCACCACCGACCACACGATGAGGTAGACCAGCGGCTCCAGCACGTGGCCGATCATCCAGATGAGCAGCGAGGCCCGGTACTGGAGCATCATGGCCAGCGTTGTCCGGAACTGCTGGATGTAGAGCTCTGCCAGACCCTTCATGTGTTCCCCTGGGCAAACACCCTTTCGATGACTTCCTCGATGGGAGGGTCTTCTATCAGCAGATCGATGACCGGGAGATCGGCCAGGAGCCGCTCCGTGATGTGGGCTGTCTCGCTCCGGGGCACCCGGAGAGTGGCCCGGCCGTCCGAGCAGGACACCACGTCGCCGTAGGCTTTCAGGTCCGCGTCGCAGTCGCCCAGCTGCACCACGATGGTCTTGTGCTGCGTGAACTGCTGCACCAGGACCGAGAGGTCGCCGTCGAAGAGCAGCCACCCGTGGTGGATGACCACCACGCGCTTGCACAGTGCCTCCACATCGGCCATGTAGTGGCTGGTCAGCAGGACGGTGGCGCCAAACCGCCGGTTGTACTCCGTGATGAAGGTCCGTATCCGCCGCTGCATGGTAACGTCCAGGCCGATGGTGGGCTCATCGAGGAAGACCACACTGGGGCGGTGGAGCAGTGCGGCCGCGATCTCGCACTTCATCCGCTCGCCCAGCGAGAGGTTGCGCACTGGCTTGGAGAGCAGGGGGCCCAGCTCCAGGAGATCGGTGAGCTCCCCCAGGATGCGGCGGTAGTCCTCCTGCGGGATGCGGTAGATGGCCCGGTTCAGCTCGAAGGAGTGACTGGCCGGGATGTCCCACACCAGCTGGTTGCGCTGGCCCATGACCAGCGTGATCTGCCGCAGGAACGCCTTTTCCCGCTTCCAGGGTACCCGGCCCAGCACGGTGACCTCGCCCGCCGTGGGGTGCAGCAGCCCGGAGAGCATCTTCAGCGTGGTGGTCTTGCCGGCCCCGTTGGGACCCAGGAAACCCACCACCTCCCCGGGGGCCAGGTCGAAGGAGATGCCGTCCACGGCCCGGACCTCCTGCATCCGGCGGCGCACCAGGTCCACCACCGTCGCCCTGGCGCCGGCCTCCTGGCGGCTCACGACATAGGTCTTGCGCAGGCCGCGAATGTGGACGGCCGGTGACGTCATCCCTGCACCCTCCCGCCTCGCTACCCATAGTGTACCCCATGACGAACCAGCGTCAACCAGCGTCGATTTGCCAGTGTTATGTCCGGTATGGTAGACTCTCTCTGCAACCTTAACAGCGGATGTCACCTGGCCGAGACTGGCAGTCGGTGTACCGGGGGGTCACACCACCGCCCAGGACCAGGGGCAGCAACCTCAAGACAACCGCAACCTGCCGGGGCATTCACCTATCCGTCCGGCGGGGGACAGCCACCCTTGCCAGCGCGTGTATAATGGTGATGGCCGTTGCCGGGGCCTCCGGGGGGGAGGAACCGGGCGGGCAATGTCACCGTCATAGTAAATAGACCATGCAATGGAACGCTAGGCCCGAGTCAGCAGTGAGCGAGACCGTTTCGCTCTGCGTTCAGACCGCCACGGCCACCGGGGCCCTGGTGGCCATGGGCTGCTACTCCAGCGTCAGCGCCGTGCTGGCGCTGGTGCTGGCCACCTTCTTCTGCGATACCGCGGTCGAGGCCTTCGCGGAGAGGCTCTTCCTCCCAATATGGCAGCGGGTCCGCCGCTGCCAACCGGCACTGAATCTGGACTCCGCCCACCTGGACCCCACCTCGACCCACCGGCTCTGCACTCTCCCCCAAAACAAGCGGCACTCCTACACCAACCCCAACGTCAGGATCACGCGCAGCCGCGCTCCGCCCCTGGCGCTCTAAACCCCCAGACAATCCAAAGCGTCACTCCCTGATATACCCAGCCCCACGCAGATGCCTGGCACAGACCCTGTTTGCATCTGCAGATTGACCCGGTTGGGCCCCATTCAAGAGCACCCGGCGAGCCCGTGCCCGTGAAAGGCACAGACCGCGGGTAACGCCGGCGGGACTCCAAAGAGCCAATTGGGGAACGTTACTCTGGCAAAGGAGATAGAAGATTATGTCAATGAGAAAGAGACTAGCCACCTGCATCATAACGCTGTGCGCCATCGTGGCCGCACTGATTGCCACCCCGTTCGTTCAGGGCCCGGCGGTCCAGGCGGCCAGCGCCTACGGCGCCAACGCCGGCGCTTCCAGCAATCCCACCGGCGGCGGAGACGGATACGAGTCCCGCCACGGCTACTCCAGGGACTCGGCGGACTACGTGGTGACGACCGCCAGCCAGCTGACCAGCGCCCTCAAGTCAGCGACCTCAGGCGACGTCATCTGGATACCCGGCGGCACCACCATCAGCCTCAGCTCAGACTATGGCGAGACCCTCAAGTCAGGCGTGGCCCTGGCCTCCAACCGAGGCGAAAACGGGGCTTCAGGCGGCAAGATCAAGACCACCTATAAGGCCGGCTCCTTCATGTGCCCCATTCTCTGGCTGGCCTCGAACTCAGTCGTTTCGGGGATCGAGTTCGAAGGGCCGGGCGGCGTGGCCAGCACCTCGGGGCCCAGGAACTGCGCCCTCAGAGGAGTGCGCGGCGCCAGGCGCATCGAGGTGGAGAACTGCGAGATCTCCAACTTCGCAGAGGGAGGGATCTACTTCTACGGCGGAGGCATGGCCTGGAACGACGACTCCTCCTCGGGGCGGCACTGGGTGCACCACTGCTACATCCATAACATCCAGAAGCACGGGTTCGGCTACGGGGTGTCGGAGGAAGGCGAGTGCTCGTACCTGGTCGAGTACTGCATCTTCACGGACTGCCGCCACCACATCATGGCCCAGGCCGGCCCCGACAGCTACGAGCTGCGCTTCAACATCTTCAACGACGCCAGGTACTACCTGGGCGGCGCCGGCGGGGACCTCAAGTACAACACCCAGGTGGACTGCCACGGCGGCGGCACCAGCACCTCCACCAGCGCCGGCAGGACCCTGATGGTCCACCACAACACCTTCACCGCCAACCAGTGGAAGGCCAACGTGGGAATCAGGGGCATCCCATCCAACGTATGCAAGGTCTACAACAACTGGACCAGGAAGACCACCCACTCCGGGCTGTACACGGAGACCAGCACCAACAGCGCCTTCACCCTGCTCTCCGGCGGCGGCGGGTCATGGGGCGGATCATCCACCCTCTCCAAGTACCACATGTACGTCTATGACAACTGGTACGGATCGAGCGCGCCTTCAGGGAGCTCCAGCTCCACCGGCACAGGGGACACGTCCTCGGGCAACACCGGGTCAGGCGACACCTCTTCCGCAAGCACGTCCACCGGAGGCACGAGCACGAATGCACCGTCGGGCGGCACCACCATCACCACCAAGCCCGCCGCGCCGAAGCTGGCCTCTCCGGCCATCGGCGCCAACCTTTCCGGGACTTCCGTGACCTTCAAGTGGAACGCCTCCACCGGGGCCACGAAGTACTTCCTGATCGTGAGCACCAGCTCCAGCCTGAGCACCACCCAGACCAACTCCAGTGTGAGGAAGGTCTGGAAATCCCTGGGCAACGTGACGCAGTACACCGCCACCGGTTTTGCCGACAACGGGAAGACGTACTACTGGTGGGTCTTCTCCGGCAACTCCTACGGCTGGAGCAGCCAGACCCAGGTAGTGGCCAACGGCGGCTGGAAGTTCATCAACTGATCCCGGGCACAGTCACAGAGACAGACAACAGGTTGCCGAACAGGGGAGGGCCGCAGGGCCCTCCCCTCTCTTTCCCACCTGAGGGACTTCAGTGCGGCTGACGTCCGGCCGGGAACTTATATCGTGCACGCTCCTATCCCCTGATTCACTTGCCCGCCGGACGGAGGCATGCTATGATGAAGCCACTGGTCTAGGTTCAGGTTATCAATAGTCTGTAAGCCCTCACCGGCGCTACCACGGGCTCTGGATGACCGCCACTTTAGCCTAGTATGCCAAGAAAGGAGGTCATCACGTGAGCTTTGCAGACAGGTCCCTGAAGTGCTCCGACTGCGGTGCCGACTTCATCTTCACCGCCAGTGAACAGGAGTTCTTCGCCGGCAAGGGATACACCAACGATCCTAAGCGCTGCCAGCTGTGCCGGGCCACGAGGAAAGCCAGGAACAGCAACTCCTCCGGCTATGCTCAGCCAAGGCGCCAGATGTACCCCGCAACCTGCGCTCAGTGTGGCCAGGCAACGGAACTGCCCTTCGAACCCAGGAACGGCAGGCCGGTGTACTGCCGCGAGTGCTACGGCAAGGTCAAGCCCAGCACCAGCCGCTACTAGCCGCCGTCTTCAGAGGGCGGAAGATCGCGCCCTCTAGCACCCACAGCCGGAACAGCAGGGCGGGGAATCCCCGCCCTGTCCGCATCGCCCGGTCCCGAAGACCTTCTCCGGGTGCCACGGTCCGGCGTCGGTCCTGGCCAGGACGGCCAGGAAGCGGCCATCAGAGGAGTAGGCCCGGCAGCGGTCACCGGCCGGCCCGCCGGCCCCGGCCGCCGGCAGGTCCACGTCGATCCCTCTCCTGACCAGCCCCTCTTGCTCCATGTCGAGTATGGCCGCCGGCCAGTCCAGCAGCACGGCGTCGAGGGGGTGCAGATAGGCCCCCCAGCCGCCGCCGCGGAAGGCCTCTTCCAGGGCCGCCAGCGGCACGGCGTCGTCGATGAGGAAGGGCTCGCTGCGGCGCCGCACCAGCTTCCGGAGGTGGGCGCCACAGCCCAGGGCGACGCCGATGTCAAAGGCCAGCGAGCGGATGTAGGTTCCCGCGCTGCAGTCGACCTCAACAGTGAATCCGGGGGGCTGCCAGTCCAGCAACTCCAGGCGGGAGATCTCCACCTGGCGCGGCTCCCGGACCACCTCCACTCCCTTGCGGGCCAGCTCGTAGAGCCGTTTCCCCCTGTAGTGGACAGCGCTGTGCATGGGCGGGACCTGGGCAGTTGTGCCGCGAAAGGCTCCGAGGACCTGATGGACCTGCTCCATCGTCACAGACGACGGGTCGCCCCGGCCGACCACCTTGCCCGCTGCGTCGTACGTATCAGTGGTGACGCCCAGCTCGATCTCAGCCCGGTAGGTCTTGCCGGCCCCGGCCAGATACTCCACGATCCGCGTAGCCTGGCCCAGGCAGATGACGAGGACTCCGGTGGCATCGGGGTCCAGGGTCCCGGCATGGCCCGCGCGGCGCTCTCCGCTCCAGCGCCGCACCAGGGACACTACGGCAAAAGAGGTCTTGCCCGCCGGCTTGAGGACATTGAGGATTCCGTCAACGCTCACCCGTCTCCTGCACCCCGGATTCGCTGGTCCTCACCTGGTCGATCAGCTCGATGACCTTCCCCGCCCGCTCCATGGTGTCATCATAGACGAAGACCAACTCGGGGGTGTGTCGCAAGGTCAGCCGGCCGGCCAGCTCCCGCCGGAGGAAGCCGGAGGCGGCATGAAGGCCCACCACCAGGCCTTTCTTCTCTTCCTCCGTTCCCATGACGCTGACAAACACCTTGGCATAGTGCAGATCGGCGGAAACGGAGACGCGGGTGACGCTCACCATGACGGAGAGGCGGGGGTCCTTGGCTTCGCGCTGCAGCAGCTCGGTGATCTCTTGCCGGAGCAGATGATTCAAGCGCTCAGTGCGCCGACTCATCCCACCTTCTCCCTCCGGTACGCTTCAATGATGTCTCCGGGCTCGAAGGCGCTGAATCCCTCTACTGCGAGGCCGCACTCGGTGCCGGTGGCCACTTCCTTGACATCGTCCTTGAACCGCCTGAGGCTGGCCATTTTGCCCTGGTGGATCACCTGGCCCTTGCGGATGACCTTCACCATGGAATCGCGCCGCAGTTTGCCCTCGCTGACCATCAGCCCGGCCGCCTTCTCCTTCTTGCCGGCGGCGAAGACCGCCCTGACCTCGGCCCTGCCCTCCACCACCTCGGCGTACTTCGGCTCCTTCAGGCCCTTCAACGCCCGCTCGATGTCCTCGAGCAGGTTGTAGATGATGTCGTAGAAACGGATGTCCACTCCCTCGGCTTCGGCCATGCGCTGGGCGCCCACGGTGGGGCTGGTGTGGAACCCGATGATGACTCCCTTGGAGGCCAGCGCCAGCAGCACATCGCTCTCGGTGATGTTGCCGCTGCCGGAGTGGATGATCCTGACCTTGATCTCGTCTCCCTCCAGGCGCTCTATGGAGTCCTTTATGGGCTCGATGGAGCCTTGCACATCCGTCTTCAGGATAAGGTTCAGCTCCCTGGCCTGCCCCGCCTTGATCTGGGCGTACACTTCATCCAGCTTGACCGGTCTCACCGGCCGGATGATCTTCTGCTGGCTTTCCGTCTGCCGCTTCTGGGCGGTGGTCCGCGCATCCCGGTCGCTGGCCGCCACCGCCAGGGTGTCTCCGGCCTGCGGGGCGCCGGAGAGCCCCAGTATCTTGACCGGCGTCGCCGGCCCGGCCTTCTTGACCCGCTTGCCGGCGTCATTGAACATGGCCTTGACCTTGCCCCAGGTTTCGCCCACGATAAGCGCGTCGCCCGGCTTCAGCGTCCCTCTCTCCACCAGGACGGTGGCCATGGGGCCCTTGGTCTTGTCCAGGCCGGCCTCGATGACCACTCCGCTGGCGGCACAGTCCGGGTTGGCCTTCAGCTCCAGCATCTCCGCCACCACCAGGATGCTCTCCAGGAGGTCCGTGATGCCCCTCTTCATCTTGGCCGACACCGGGACGCAGACGGTGTTGCCTCCCCACTCCTCCACCACCAGCCCCGCCTCGGCCAGCTGCTGCTTGACCCGGTCCAGGTTCACGCCCGGCTTGTCGATCTTGTTCAGGGCCACCACGATGGGCACGCTGGCCGCCTTGGCATGGTCGATGGCCTCGAGGGTCTGTGGCATGACCCCGTCGTCCGCCGCCACCACCAGGACGGCCACATCGGTGGCCTTGGCCCCCCTGGCCCGCATGGCCGTGAAGGCCTCGTGGCCCGGGGTATCCAGGAAGGTGATCTTCCTCCCGTGCGTCTCCACCTGGTAGGCGCCGATATGCTGGGTGATGCCGCCGGCCTCCGAGGCCACCACGTTCGTCTGCCGGATGGCATCCAGCAGCTTGGTCTTGCCGTGGTCGATGTGGCCCATCACCGTCACTACCGGCGGCCGGGGCTGCAGGGTGGCCGCGTCATCCTCGCAGGCCACCGCCTCGACCTCGGTCTCGGCCTTCTCAGTAACTTCAAAGCCCATGTCCGCGGCGATGATGGCCGCAGTATCGTAGTCAATAGACTGGTTGATGCCGGCCATGACGCCGTTCTGCATCAACTGCTTGATGACCTCCACCCCGCTGATGCCGAGCGTCTCCGCCAACTGCTTCACGGTCATCGCAGGGGGCAACTCAACCTTGCGTTCACCCTTGGAGGGCGAACCCTGGCCTGCAGCGCTCTTGGCCATTACCTGACGCCTCCCATCCGGCTCGACGCGGCTTCGGAGTCGCGGATCTCCCCCGCGAACTTCATCAGGCCGGCCCTGCTTTCCGCGCTGAGTCTGCTTCGCAGAGCATGCTCCAGCTTCCCCTTGTTCACTCCCTTGTGCCAGCACTCCGGCGAGTGGCAGAGGTAGGCGCCTCTGCCCGGCTTCCGGCCCAGCGTGTCCACTTCCACCACGCCCCCGGCGCCGCACACCAGCCTCACCAGTTCCCGTTTCGGCTTGACCTCGTGACAGGCCACGCAGGTCCGCTCCGGCACATGCCGGTGCCCCGACGTCCCGGCCACGCTACTCATCTTCTTCAAGGCCCTCATCCTCAATGAGATCGTCCTCACTGCCCAGGTCGTCGTCGCCCAGCAGGTCCTCGTCTTCGATGGTGACGCGGCGCTTCGATACCTTCTTGACCTTGGGCTTGACCCCCGGTTCTTCGTCAGCGCCACCGGCCTTCTTGCCCTTCTTGGGCTTGGTGTCAGCCACTACTATGCCCATCTTGTCATCGGGCATGTAGCGAGGCTGCCGGCCGCGGCGCTCCGGGATGGCCTCCAGCTGCGAGAGTATCTCCTCGAACGTGAGGGTCCTGGGCGCCTCCTCCTGGGGCTCGGCGGGCTCTTCCGGCCTGGCCCTGGGTGCCGGCTTCGCTTCCACGGGGGCCGGCTTGACCTCCTCGACGATCGGCGGAGGCGCCTTCTCCTCGACTGCGGCCGCCGCCGCTGCCGGCTCGACCGCCGCCTCCACGGCTTCCGCCGCAGCCGCCACGGCCTCCGGCTCCGCCACCACAGCCCCCTCCGGCGCCGCCTCCTCAGCCCTGGGCGCCTCCTCCGTCTTCGGAGGAGCCGCACCCTCGACCATCGATGTGCTCTTTATGTCGATTCTCCAGCCAGTGAGCCTGGCCGCCAGACGGGCATTCTGCCCGCCTTTGCCGATGGCCAGGGACAGCTGCTTGTCCGGCACCACCACGCTGGCGCTCTTCTCCTCGCCGCTGATTTCGACGCTGGTGGTAGCCGCCGGGCTCAGGGCGTTGCCGATGAAGACCGTGGGATCGGGATGCCACTGGATGACATCGATCTTCTCCCCGGCCAGCTCCTTGGTGATGTTCTGGATCCTGATGCTGCGCAGACCCAGGCAGGAGCCGACCGCGTCGACGCCTTCCTGGCTGGCGGCCACGGCCACCTTGCTCCGCACCCCGGGCTCGCGGGCCACGGACTTGATCTCCACTGTCCGATTGAATATCTCGGGGACCTCCAGCTCGAACAGGCGCCGCAGCAGGTTCTGGTGGGTGCGGGACAGGATGAGCTGAGTGCCCCTGGCGGTGCGCATCACCTTCAGCAGGTAGAGCTTCAGCCGCTGCCCTATGCGGTAGTGGTCCGCCGCCATCTGCTCGGCCAGGGGCAGGATGCCCTCCGCCTTGCCCAGATCGATCGAAACGTGCTTCGCCTCTACGGCGTGGACCACGCCGCTGACGATGTCCCCTTCCTTGTCGGCGTACTCCCCGAAGATAGCGTCGCGCTCCGCCTCCCGCAGCCGCTGCAGGATGACCTGCTTGGCGGTCTGGGCCGCGATGCGCCCCGCGTCCTCGGGCGTGGCCTCCACTTCCAGGACGTCGCCGACCTGGGCCTCGGGCCTGCACTTCCTGGCCTCGGAGAGCAGCATCTCCAGGCGGGGGTCCCGGCGCCGTTTCACCACGGTCTTCCGGGCAAACACCTTCACTTCACCGGTCTGCGAGGAGATCTTGACCCAGATCTCCTGGTCCGGCGCGAAGCTGGTCTTCTTGAAGATGGGGACCAAGGCTGACTCCATGGTCCTGAGGATGACTTCCTTCGGCAGGTTCCTCTCGGCAGCCAGCTGGGTAAGAGCAATAACAAACTCGGTTTTCATGTTCCCACCAGCCCTTCAGTTCTTCGTCTACCGCCAGTCATTCTCACATCACCCAACAACCAAAAAGAGTGGGATGAACACCCACTCTACCCACGAGCCGTGTTTAGGGCTAATTTATCACAAACTCCTGTCCCAATGCAACTGTGCTGCTGCGGCGGCTGTGGCTGCGGCCGCCGTCAGACGCCGTCTTTGACCCTCCTGGCCAGGGCCTCGCTCATGCCCCGGACCGATCTCAGCTCCTCCACAGTGGCGCGCCTGATGCCATCCACCGAGCCGAACCTCCTCAGCAGTGCTCTTCGGCGCACCGGCCCCAGGCCGGGTATGCCATCCAGCGATGAGGCGAAGCTCCGCGCCAGATGCACCTTCCGGTAGTACCCCAGAGCGAAGCGGTGGGCTTCGTCCCTGGCCCGCTGCAGCAGGTGCAGGGCAGGCGATTCGGGCGGCAGCCTCAGGGGCTCCCTTAGGCCGGGCAGGAAGACCAGCTCCTCTTCCTTGGCTATGCTGGCAGCGGGGACTTGGCCGGCACCGGACTCCTTCATGGCCAGCAGGGCCGCATTCAGTTGCCCCCGGCCCCCATCTATCAGCACCAGGTCCGGGCGAGCGGCCCAGGTGCCATCGGCCCGGTCATCCGCAGCCGCCTTCTTGAACCGCCGCCGCAGCACCTCGCCGATCATGGCATAGTCGTCCGCGCCCTGCACCGTCCTGATCTTGAAGCGCCGGTAATGCGACTTGCGCGGCACCCCGTCCTCAAGGACCACCATGCTGCCCACGGCCGACGCCCCCTGCACATTGGAGATGTCGTAGCACTCCAGCCTCCGGGGGGGCGCCGGGAGCGAGAGCGCCCTCTTCAGCTCCTCCAGGGCGGCCGCTACCACGCCCGGCTCAGCGGCCGACCTTATCCGGCCCTGCTCCATGGACTCCCGGGCATTGTCGGCCACCATGGCCACCAGGTCCCTGCCGGGTCCGCGTGCAGGCACCCGCAGCTCCACTCTGCCCCCTCTTCGGCCCTCGAGCCAGCCCTGAATGACCGGCATGTCTTCCAGAGGGAACTGCAGCAGGACCCGCTTTGGCACGTATTCGGCCGAGCTGTAGTACTGCTGCACGAACCCGGTCATGACCTGCGACGGCTCTTCGTCCCGGGTCCCCGCCAGAATGAAGGACTCCCGCCCTACCAGCCGGCCCTGCCGCACCTGGAACACGAGCGCCACGGCCTGGTCTCCCTCCTGGACGAAGGCCAGGGCATCGAGGTCCCCTTCCGCCGCAGCGATTTTCTGCTTCTCCACGATCGCTTCCACCGCCCTGATCTGATCGCGGACCATGGCCGCCCGTTCGTATTCCATATTCTCCGAGGCCTGCGCCATCCTGGTCCGCAACCCTTTCAATACTGTGTCCTGCCGGCCTTCGAGGAACAGCACCGCCTGGTCCACCGCGTCGCGGTATTCCTCCCGGCTCACGGCACCGATGCACGGCCCGGAACAACGCTTGATGTGATACTCCAGGCATGGCCGGCGCTCTTCCCCGGTTATGGCCTTGCGGCACGAGCGCAGCCGGAATATCCTCTCCAGCAGGGCCACGGCGGTGTGCACGGAGCCGGCGCTGGCGAACGGCCCGAAGTACCTGGCGCCGTCCTTGACGACGCGCCGGCTCAGGTGGGCCCGCGGCCAGTCCTCTCCGACCGTCACCTTGAGATAGGGATAGGTCTTGTCATCCTTGAGGCGGACGTTGTAATGCGGGCGATGCCTCTTGATCAGGATGCACTCCAGAAGAATGGCCTCCTGCTCGGACGCCGTCACGTAGTAGTCCAGGTCGGCCACCCGCTCCATCATCCTGATGGTCTTCGGAGCCAGGTTCCGGGCCGCACCGAAATAGGACCCGACCCGATGGCGCAGGCTGGACGCCTTGCCGACGTAGAGGATGATCTCATCCGCATCCTTGAAGAGATACACCCCGGGCCGCGAGGGGAGGGCCTCCAGCTGCTGTTCAAGGCGGCCGGTCTCCATGTCCACGAGAGAGATTTTACACTCCCGTCATTGACTACGCCATTCCTTATGTCTACAATAGTTGTGTTCTCAAGGCTACTTCCTTCATCAGGAGACCATTAATGAGACAACAAATCGAGGCCTTCCTGCAGCAGTTGTCCACGGAGAAGAGGTTTTCGAGCAACACCGTTGCCGCCTACCGGAACGATCTCCTGCAGATGGCCGACTTCTTCCAGGAAAAGGGAATGCAGCGATGGTCGGACGTGACCCACGATCTGGTGCTGGGATACGTGACCGACCTGAAGAGCCGGGGCTACGCGCTGACGACCGTGGCGCGCAAGACGGCCTCAGCCAAGACCCTGTTCAAGTTCCTGGAGAAGTCGGGGGCCATACCAAATGCCCCTATCGAAGACGTGGGCTCACCGAAGGTGGCGAAGAACTCCCCGCACCGCCTTCCCGAGGACCTGATCCGGGACCTGCTCC
The DNA here is from genome assembly GCA_937860285.1 of uncultured Chloroflexota bacterium. Lineage (GTDB taxonomy): Bacteria > Chloroflexota > Dehalococcoidia > UBA2247 > RBG-13-53-26 > JAFGCL01. The sequence goes on along the minus strand of CALMBS010000180.1, from coordinate 2,240 downwards.
GGCAGCCCGACAAGTACCCCACTCCGGAGGCCAAGCGGGACAAGGCCATGCTGGAGCTCCTGTACGCCAGCGGTATGCGCGTGAGCGACATGATGTCGCTGGACATCGATGATGTGCATCTCAATGGAGACTCGGTGTCCTTCGCCATGAAGGATGCCAGGCAGCGCAGCTCCATTGTGGCCATCAAGCATGTGCCCACACTGAAGAAGTACCTGGACGAATCCCGGCCGCAGATGGTGCACGACAAGGCCGAGAGGGCTCTCTTTCTCAACCGGCTGGGCGAGCGGCTGACCAGGCAGGGCCTGTGGCAGATCGTAAAGACCTACGCCCGGCAGGCCAAGCTGAACGGCGAAGTGACGCTCCGCGCTCTGAGCCACAGCTTCAGCGTCAATACTCCGAAGGCGAAGGCCTGAGCTTTGTCCACCGCTGCGCTCACACCACCCGCTTCTTTCACCGGCGCCGCATGCGCCGGACCGGCCGGGTCCGGCTGATGACTTTTCGATCGATATAGTAAGGAGGACTCCGCATGGGATTTCTGTACGAAAAACGAGGGAGGATTGCCTACATGACGCTGGACAATCCTCGCGCCCTCAACGCCATCGACCCGCAGACGTTCCAGGAGATGAGCGCGGCCCTGGTCGATTTCAGGGACGACAAGGATGTCTGGGTAGCCATCATCACCGGGAGCGGCGACCGCGCCTTCTGCGTGGGCGCAGACATTGGCCAGATGTTGCCGGTCCTGCACGAGATTCGCAATGAGTGGTGGAGAATGGCACCCACCCTGTTCCGCGGGCTGGAGCTGTGGAAGCCCACCATCGCCGCCATCAACGGGCACGCCATGGGCGGCGGCCTGGAAGTGGCCCTGGGCTGCGACCTGAGGATCGCGGTCGAGAAGGCCATCTTCAGCTTCCCGGAGGTCACCCTGGGCATCATCCCGGGGTGGGGAGGCACCCAGAGGCTGCCGCGACTGGTCGGCACCGCCAAGGCCACGGAGATGGTGCTCATGGCCGAGCGCATCAACGCCCAGGAGGCCCTGCGCATCGGGCTGGTGAACAAGGTGGTCCCACCCGACCAGCTCATGCCGGCCGCCGAGCAGTGGGCCCAGCGGCTCTGCGAGATACCGCCGATAGCCGTGAGAGCAGCCAAAGAGGCCATGGCCAAGGGCATCGACATGACCCTGGAAGAAGGCCTGAGGTATGAGGGCAAGCTCATGGACGTCTGCACGGCCACCGAGGACCACGCCGAGGCCAGGGCGGCGTTCCTGGAGAAGCGCAAAGCTAACATCAAGGGCAGGTAGCTCCGGTCTCCTGCAACTTGCCATCAGCGGTCAGCCGGCGCTATGCGCCGGCTGACACAAACAGGAGGGAGAGCGCACTATGGAGATCAAGAAGATCGGCGTCGTTGGCTGCGGCCTGATGGGCGGAGGGATTACCGAGGTCTGCGCCAGGGCCGGCTACGATGTGGTGACCCTGGAGATCAAGCAGGAGTTTCTGGACAAGGGCATCGGCGGCATCAGAACGTCGATGGAGCGCGGGGTCAGAAAGGGGCGGGTAACCGAGCAGGAGAAGGACTCCATCCTGGGCCGCATCCGGGGCACCCTCAACATCGAGGACTTCGGGGACCGCGACCTGGTGATCGAGGCGGCCATCGAGAACATGGCCGAGAAGAAGAAGGTGTTCGCCAGCCTGGACCGGGTCTGTCCGCCCGGGGCCATCCTGGCCTCCAATACATCCTGCCTCTCCATCCTCGACCTGGCTATCGTCACCAAGAGGCCGGCGCAGGTCATGGGGCTGCACTTCTTCAGCCCGGTCCAGCTCATGCAGCTGGTGGAGATCGTCAAGACGCTGGTCACGTCGCAACAGACCATAGACGCCGGGCAGGCCTTCTGCAAGTCCGTGGGCAAGCAGCCCGTCCTCTGCCAGGACACCCCCGGCTTCCTGGCCAACCGACTGGGTGTGGCCTACCTGGCCTACGTGTACCGCTGCTTCGAGCAGGGGCTGGCCTCCAGGGATGACATCGACAAGGCCATGAGGCTGGGGTTCAACCATCCCATGGGCCCTCTCGAGCTGTCCGACTTCATCGGCCTGGACACCATCTACTACATCATGGCATCGATGTACGAGGAGCTGAAGGACCCCCAGTTCGCACCGCCGGTAATCCTGAAGAAGATGGTCACAGCCGGCCATCTGGGACGGAAGACGGGCAAGGGCTTCTACGACTACAAGTAGGGTGCGACCAGC
>CALMBS010000179.1 GCA_937860285.1 uncultured Chloroflexota bacterium | reverse complement strand
CGCGAACATCACCCCTTCCAGGCTGGCACAGGCATGCCAGTCCGAGTTCCCCGTTACCAATATTACTCCGTCCTCTAATTCTGGGTCCGCGGTACTGCCGTTGGCCCAGAAAAGCAGCTCGTCGTTATAGGCCGTGAGCCTTATCGTCGGGTCGGTAATCCAGCCCCAGTCCTGGCCGTTGCTGATGATAATTTGCTCACCGGCGATAAAGGTCACAGTGCCGCTGGTGGGGCCGTCCCATGTTGTGGCCAATGTAATTGTGCCGGGACTGTAATAAAGGCCCTCTTTAAGCTCGTGATTGTCCAGGTCCGCCCAGCAATGAACGTAAGCGTCCGAGCCGACCTGGGTGAAGTTGACGTCTCCGGTGAACACATACTGATGGATAACATCGGCCTCAGCCCAGTCCGTTGTGCCCACCGACAGGTTTGCTTTAAAAAGGAGCTGCGGATCTCCCATATCCGGCATTTCGTTATTGGCATTCTGAGTTATGAGCTGGGTATATGACAACTGGTCCTCATCCTCAGAGCCGCCCTCCCACACTATCTCCGGGCATGTCAAGGTGCCGTCGATATCGTTGTACTCTGCCGCAGCGTCAATGGTGACGGTGCCGTTCACTTTCACATTGCCGCTTATCGAATTGTAGTCGCCGGAGAACAGCAGGCCTCCCAGAATGCTGACGGAGTCCTCTCCCCAAATGCTCTCTTCCGGCAGCTGGTAAGAAGGCCGCATCCTGAGGTACAGGGTCAGGGTCTTGGTCACGTAGTCTCCCATGCTGGTATTCATGCCGGATTCTATTTCAGCTATGATCAGGTCGTCGCTCGAGATCAGCCTGAAATTATCGACCTGGACATGTTGCGTAAGATAGAGGGCTGATTCTTGAACCAACTCGGGGGTCGGTGTGGCGGTCGGCAGGGATCCTGAGCCGTTGAACTGAGCGGTCAGGGTGCGGGCCTGAGTCATATGAACCGTGGTGTCTTCCAAGGAGGCATTGGCCACTCCGTCCGTGGGGGTCCAGCCGAGGAAAGTGTAGCCCGGGTTAGGAGCGGCCGAGATAGCGACGTCCGTGCCGCACTCGAAAGGAGAAGACCCTGCGAAGTACGGGTAGCCGGCGCCTTCAGGATCCGACGCGAGTGAAAGAGCGTAGGTATCGGTTGTTTCGTTGAAGGTGGCGGTTATGGAGTAGTCTGCGTTCATGGTGATAGTGGTAGTAGGGTCATTGACATCGGCTATACCGGCCGTGTCGCCGGTCCACGCGTCAAACTCATAGCATTCCTCTTCAACGGTAGCGGTGATAGGGACCACAGTGTTTATGAAATAGTAGTCTCCAGGGGCCGCGGGCGATACGTTGCCCCCTGTGCCCGCGCTTATGGTGAGGGTGCGGTAAGCGAGGTACTGGGTTATCGTTACCCGAACGTGGTCTGTATTGACCGAGTGTCTGTCCCATGCAGGGTCTTCGCGGACCGGGAATGGCGCCGCCGAACAGTAAGCCCAATCGTAATCATTGCATTCGTAAACGCTTCCGTTGTTCAGCCAGTCCACGTACCGCGGGTAAACCCACTGGGCATAGGCCACCGGGTCGCAGGCGAGCTGTTCCGCCAGAGCCAAGTTCTCCGATTTAT
>CALMBS010000178.1 GCA_937860285.1 uncultured Chloroflexota bacterium | reverse complement strand
GGCCGGCGGCGAGCCGCCGGCACGCCCGGGCCCGTGGTTGGGCGGGGCTGGTACGATTATCGGCGGCGGCGGCATGCGGTGTCAACAGGGGCAGGCTGCGGCCGCGGCCCTCATTCTTGTGCGCCCGGAGCTTGAAGCCCTATAATAGGTAGCGCCGCGGGGTTGTCGCGGCGAAAGGAGACGTGGAATGCCTCAGGTAGCCTTCTTCGAGAAGAAATTCGTGCCTCTGTCCGAAGCCAAGGTCGGTGTCATGACCCATGCCCTGAACTACGGCACCGCCTGCTTCGAGGGCATCCGGGGCAACTGGAACAGTGAGAAGGGCGAGATGTACCTGTTCCGCCTCAGGGAGCACTACGAGAGGCTGCACCAGAGCTGCCGCATTCTCAAGATCAAGCTGGCCTTTGACGTGGACAGGCTGTGCCAGATCACCGTGGACCTGGTCAAGAAGAATGGCTACAAGGAGGACATCTACGTTCGTCCCCTGGCCTACAAGAGCTCGGAGACGGTCGGTGTCAGGCTGCACAACCTGGAAGATGACTTCTTCGCCTTCGTGACCCCCTTCGGTCCGTACCTCGACGCCGAGAAGGGCGCCCGGTGCGGCGTATCCAGCTGGCGCCGCGTGGATGACACCATGATCCCGCCGCGGGGCAAGGTGACGGGCATCTACGTCAACAGCGCTCTGGCCAAGACCGAGGCCCACGAGAACGGGTTCGACGAGGCCATCATGCTGTCCCATGACGGGCACGTTTCGGAGGGCAGCGGCGAGAACATCTTCATGATCACCGGGGGCCGGCTGGTGACGCCCGCCTCCTGCGACAACATCCTGAAGGGGATCACGCGGGAATCCGTGATCACCCTGGCCAGGGACGAGCTGGGGATAGAGACCGTGGAGAGGCCCATCGACCGCAGCGAGCTTTACGTGTGCGACGAGTGCTTCATGACCGGCACGGCGGCCAACGTCACGCCCGTGGTCGAGGTGGACCACCGCCCGGTGGGGGACGGCAAGGTGGGGCCTGTGACGCGGAAGCTGCTGGGCCTGTACAGTGACGTGATCCGGGGCCGCAACCGCAAGTACTTTGGCTGGTGCACGCCGGCCTACGCGCGCGAGAGCGCGGGTAAGAAGAAGGGCGCCCGGGGATAGCGTTGGAGTTCGTGCGCGCCTGGGAGTACTGCGTATTCGTCCTCGTGGCCGTCCTGGGGCTGCTGCAGCTGGTGGCGGCGGTCAACGGGCTCAAGGGGATGCTCTTCATCCGCAACAGGCCGGTGACCGTGCTCCTGTCGCTGGCGGCCGTGGTGTTCGCCTTCTGGTGGTTCTTCTACCGGGACGATCGCCTGAACACGGTCATGCGGCGCACGGGGCTGGAGGGAGCCCAGCAGTTCACCGTCTTCTGCTGGACCACCTTCGCCGCCCTGGTGGCCACACTGGTGGTGGCCTCGCTGCTCAACCTCCTGGTCTACCGTCACCGCGCGGACGATCCGGAGGAGCGTCGGGAAGGGGTCTATCAGCTGAGGTACGTCAGCTGGTTCGAGGCGCTCAGGGAAGCGATTAAGAGAAGGGGCGAGGGCCGTGCTGGGACTCATCATCAGGGTTGACCAGAGCATAGTGCTCTGGATCAGCCACCTGGTCGGCCAGAGCAGCGTGCTGGACCGGGTCATGATACTGCTGGCCAGCGACTACTTCCTGCCGGTCTCCATCTCCCTGGTCCTGCTCTGCCTGTGGTTCAGCGGCGGCAGCTTCAAGGAGCGGGACCGGAACCAGAAGGCCTGTGTCTGCTCCGCCATCACCATCGGCATCGCCATGGGCTTCGTTCTGGTCGCCAACAGCATCTGGCGCCACCCCCATCCCTTTCAGGACATGCCCCAGCTGCTGGACCCGGTTACCAACCGCATCTTCTACCCCATCCATGACCCGTCCTTCCCCAGCAACTCCTCCTGTCTCACCTTCGCTGCCGCCGCGGGCGTCTGGCACTTCAACCGCAAGTGGGGCTACATGATGCTCCTCCCGGCCGTCCTGATGCCGCTGGCCAAGGTGTACGCCGCGGTGTACTACCCCTCAGACATCATCGGCGGCATCATCGTGGGCATACTGACCTCGTACTTCGTGGCCAAGATCTTCATGCCTCTGCTGCACGTGCCCGTTGAGGTGGGGGTGTGGTTTCTGAGGACGCTCCGCCTCGGCTAGCAGCCGGGCCGTCCTAGATTCCGAACCTTACGCGGAGGACGTTGGCGGCGTAGCCGGTGATCTCCCGGAAGCCGAACTTGGACTGGCCCTGGCGCTGGTCGGTGAACTCGATGGGGATCTCGACGAAGGTGCAGCCGTTTCCGGTCAGCCGGTACAGCGTCTCCATGCCGATGGAGTAGCCCCTGGAGCGGAACCGGTCGAAATCGAGCGCCTGGAGGGCGGCGCGGCGGTAGCACTTGTAGCCCCCGCACCAGTCGCGGATATGCCATCCCATAAACAGGCTGGCGTAGAGATTGGCGCCGTTGCTGATCAACCTCCTCAGGGGGTTGCGGACCGCCCGGCTGCCCGAGACCAGCCGCGAGCCGATCACCACGTCGCACTGGCCGATCTTCTCCAGGAACCGGGGGATATCGGCCGGATCATGGGAGAAGTCGGCATCCATCTCGAAGATGCAGTCCACGTCCTGCTCCCGGGCGTACTTGAACCCGGCGATGCCGGCCGTGCCCCGGCCCCGCTCCTGGCGGTGTATGACATGGATGCGCCCCTGGTTCTCGGCGGCCAGCCTGTCCGCAATCTCCCCCGTACCGTCGGGGGAGCTGTCGTCGACGACCACCACGCTCAGGCCATCGTGGGCCAGGATGGCCCTGAGCATCTTCTCGATGTTCACCTTCTCGTTGTACGTGGGCAGCATCACCATGGCCTTCATAGCAGGCACATTATAGGACGCAATGCCCCGGGGTGCAAAGGCGGGGCCTCCCCTTGAACCCGTGCTCGGGTTGGCCTATAATCAATATCATCACCATGAGCGACAAAGCCCTCACCGGTCTCAAGGTAGTCGAGCTCGCCGAGTTCATTGCCGGTCCCTACTGCGGGAAGCTGCTGGCGGATTTCGGCGCCGAGGTGCTCAAGGTCGAGCGGCCGGGGACCGGCGATGAGGCGCGGGAGAGAGGGCCCTTCCCGGGCCACGTCCCCGACCCGGAGAAGAGCGGCCTCTTCCTCTACCTGAACGCCAACAAGCTCGGCATCACGCTCAATATCGAAACCGCCACCGGGCGGGACATCCTCAAGAAGATACTGAAGACGGCTGACGTTCTGGTGGAAGACCAGCCGCCGGCCCGCATGAAAGCGCTGGGGCTGGACTTCGAGAGCCTGCGCCAGGTCAACCCCAGGCTGATCGTGGTGTCCATAACGGCCTTCGGCCAGAGCGGCCCCTACAAGGACTACAAGGGCTACGCCATCAACGCCAGCGCGCTGGGCGGCCAGAGCGTCTGCGCCGGCGAGATGGGGCGGGAGCCCCTGACGCCGCCGCTGTGCCTGGGCCACTACCAGAGCGCCACGGCCGGCGCCACGGCCGCCATGGGCGCCATCTTCGCCCGCGAGCAGAGCGGCCGCGGGCAGCACGTCGACATCTCCGAGGCCCAGGTGTGGGCCACCCTGCACACGGGCAACCAGGAGACCTCCTTCATCCTGCACGGCATGAAGCGGATCCGGTGGGGTCACCGCACGCCGGGCATCTACCCGTACACCATACTGCCCTGCCAGGACGGTTTCATGAGCATGATCGCCATCCAGGGCTACCAGTGGAAGCGGTTCCTGGAGCTGATGGGCAATGGGCAGGTGCCGGAATGGTACAGCACTGAACCCCGTTACCAGGACCGCCGCGAGATCAGCTTGAAGTACGCTGATGAGATGGACGGCCGCCTGGCGCCGTGGCTGACCAGCCACAGCAAGGCCGAGATCTACAAGATGTGCCTGGAGAAGAAGGTCCCGTTCGCCCCGGTGCGGAACATGGAAGAGGTGGTCAACGATGCCCACCTGGCCTTCAGGGACTACTTCGTTGAGGTGGACCACCCGGCCGCCGGCAAGCTGAAGTACCCCGGCGCCCCGGGCAGGCTGTCGGAGACACCCTGGGCCATGGACCGCCCGGCCCCGCTGCTGGGACAGCACAACGAAGAGATCTACTGCCGTCGCCTGGGCTACTCCAGCGAGGAGCTGGAGGCGTTGCGCAACGGAGGCATAATCTGAGCACCGACAAGAAGTACCCGCTTTCGGGCATCCGGGTGATCAACTTCGGATGGGTCTTCGCCGGCCCGTACCTGGCCACCATGCTGGGCGATATGGGGGCGGAGGTCATCAAGATAGAGACCCGCAGCCGGATCGACTCCATGCGCCTCTCCCCGGACAACCTGGACAAGGAGCCCGACCGGGACCCCTGGTTCCACAGCGGCGTCCGCAACCAGAGGAGCGTCACCCTGGACATGGAGCAGCCCAGGGCCATCCCGCTGCTCAAGGACCTCATCAAGATGAGCGACATCGTCATCGAGAACTTCGCCCCCAGGGTGATGAAGAACCACGGCCTGGACTACGCGGAGCTGGCCAAGATCAAGCCCGACATCATCATGGTCTCCCTGCCGGCCACCGGCCACTCCGGGCCGCTGCGCGATGCCCAGACCTACGGTCCCTCCCTCACCGGCCTGGCGGGGGTGGACGGCCTCGTCGGCTACTACGGCGAGCGGGTCCTGGGCCTGCAGCAGGCCTACGCCGATGTCAACAGCGCCCTGCACGGGGCCTTCACCGTCCTGGCCGCCCTCTACTACCGGAAGAGGACCGGCAAGGGCCAGTTCATCGAGATGGCCCAGCTGGAGGCGGTGGTGGGCATCGCCGGCGAGGCGGTCATGGAGTACGTGGTGAACGGCAAGGTGCTGGGGACGATGGGCAACTACTACCCTACCATGTGCCCGCACAACAACTACCGTTGCGCGGAAGAGGACAGGTGGGTGTCCATCGCGGTGAAGACCGAGGACGAGTGGCAGGCGTTCTGCCGGGCCATCGGCGATCCCCCCTGGACCGGGGACGCGAAGTTCGCCGACAGGTACCAGCGGCAGAATCACCGCCAGGAAATGGACCGCCTGATCACGGAGTGGACCTCGCAGCGCACCTACTACGAGGCTACCGAGATCCTGCAGCAGCACGGCGTGGCGGCAGCGCCCTGCCTGGACACCGAGGGCCGGTTCTTCGATCCGCACCTGCAGGACCGGAAGACCTACCTCGAGGTGGACCACCCCACCACCGGGACGGACTTCATCGCCAACTCGGCCTGGGCCATGTCGGACAACCCCACCGAGATCCGCTACCGCTCACCGCTCCTGGGCGAGCACAACAGCTACGTCTTCAAGGAGTTGCTGCGCCTGTCAGATGAGGAGATAGCGCAGCTCGAGTCCGACAAGGTCATTCACTAGGCCGGTCCCCACCGATCAGGATACAGCCCGTCCAGGTTACGCGGTCGGGGTGAAACGCGGCGTCAAGCCCCAGCTTCTGCTGCAGGCCGATCACATCGATGCCCAGGGCCTCCAGCGACGTCCGGGCCTTTTGGGGATGGCGGCAGGGCTTCTCTTCGACGGCGGCGCACGTCCGGCAGAGCTGGCAGCTCCCGCCGATCAGGGCCCACAGAGGGGTCAGGCGCCTTCGCTGCAGGCGGCGCTCCAGCCGCAGCACCAGGCGATGGAACTCCACCTTGGTGCGGGTCACCTCCTCCCGGTCATGAGCCACGTCCGCCGGGCGGGAGTACTGGAGGAGCACACCCCGTTCGAAGGCCCCCAGACGGGCAGCCACCTCCGACAGCGGACCGACCCGCGGCGGGCACATGTGGTGGGCATTGAAGGCGCCGCAGTGGTTCTCCAGGCAGAAGGCCCTGATCCTGTCCTCGGGGACCAGCAGCCCGGCATCGAAATCCAGGCAGAGGTCAAAGCCCAGCTTCCCGGCCAGTTCCAGTGCCATCCTCATGTCCACGATCAGCCTCCGGGCGGGGCCGCGGGGCGCCCGCCCCGATCACCATCATACCGGCTGCGGACGCGGGAAGCCAGCGGGGACCGCCGTACGCCGGCGCCGGTTGGGTGCGGGCGGGTGGCGGAGGCTGTGCTATGATGTTGCTGCGGTGATGGAGAAGCTGGAGGAAGGGTCCCGGCGCCTCGGCCTGGAGCTGACGGCAGATCAGGTCCGCCAGTTCGAGGCCTACTACGACTCGCTGGTGAGGTGGAACCGCCGGGTCAACCTGACCGGGATCACGGATCGGGACGAGGCGCAGGTGAGGCACTTCGTGGACTCCCTCACGGTCACCCTGGCGCTCGAGGGCGCGCCCTGGGCAGGGGATGGCTTCGCCCTGCTGGACGTGGGCACCGGGGCGGGGATGCCCGGCATCCCGCTAAAGGTGGTCTATCCCCGGGCCAGGCTGGTCCTGCTCGATTCGGTGGCCAAGAAGACCGCCTTCCTCCGGGAGGTGGTGGGGGAGCTGGGGCTGGAGGGGGTGGAGGTGGTCACCCGGCGGGCGGAGGAGCTGGCCCACCTGGCCCGGTACCGCGAGAGTTTCGACCTCGTGGTCTGCCGCGCCGTCGGCAGTCTGGCCACGGTGGCCGAGCTGATGCTCCCCTTCTGCCGGAAAGGTGGTCTGGCCGTGGTCCACAAGAAGGGGGACATGGAGCGCGAGCTGGGGCAGGCCGAGGCCGCCGCGAACGTCCTGGGCGGCCGGCTGAGGGGTGTGCGGGAAGTCAATATCGAAGGGCTGGAGCAGCACGTCCTGGTGGTGCTGGAGAAGACGGCGGCCACCCCGGCCGCCTATCCCCGCCGGACCGGCATGCCGGCGAAGCGCCCGCTGGGCGCCCCGGGCGCCGCCATGCGGCCGATTCGGTGAGCCTCGCCGCGATGCGCCCGCCTGGCCGGCATCTATCCTGGTGTCCCGGTGTCGTTGCCTCATCTTCAAGGGTGACGGTTGATGGCGGGGATACAGGCATAGCTCCGATTTGGGTAACACTGGTTTTGACGCAACGCCACAGCCGGCGCCAAGAACGATAGTGGTCAGTCCGTTGATCTTGTGCAACGTCGGCCCATGATCTAGTATGGGGGTTGTCCATGGGTGAGTTCCAGATTCAAACAGACCTCAGGCCGACCGGAGACCAGCCGCAGGCCATAGACGGGCTGGTCAAAGGTCTCCAGGAGGGCTGCCGCCACCAGACCCTGCTGGGGGTCACCGGCAGCGGCAAGACCTTTACCATGGCCAACGTCATCGAGCGGGTGCAGAGGCCGACGCTGGTGATGTGCCACAACAAGACGCTGGCGGCCCAGCTCTGCGCCGAGTTCAAGGAGTATCTCCCGGGCAACGCCGTGGAGTACTTCGTCAGCTACTACGACTACTACCAGCCCGAGGCGTACCTGCCGACGACGGACACCTACATCGAGAAGGAAACGGACATCAACGAAGAGATAGACAAGCTGCGCCATGCCGCCACCCGGGCCCTCTTCGAGAGGCGGGACGTGGTCATCGTGGCCTCCGTGTCCTGCATCTACGGCCTGGGTTCGCCGGAAGAGTACTACAGCTTCGTGGAGCATCTGAAGAGGGGCGAGAAGCACAACCGCAACCGGGTCGCCCGGCGGCTGGTGGAGATGCAGTACCAGCGCAACGACGTGGATTTCACCCGGGGCCGGTTCCGTATCCGGGGCGACGTCCTGGAGATCCAGCCGGCCTATGAGGAGAAGGCCGTGCGCATCGAGTTCTTCGGGGATGAGATCGAGAGGATCGTAGAGGTCGATACGCTGACGGGCGAGCTGCTGCAGGAGTATGCGGAGATCAGCATCTACCCGGCCAAGCACTTCGTCACCTCCGCCCAGAAGCTGGACCAGGCCATGGCCGACATCCGCGTCGAGCTGGAGGACCGGCTGATGCAGCTCCGGGGACAGGGGAAGGTGCTGGAGGCGGCCCGCCTGGAGAGCCGCACCAACTACGACCTGGAGATGCTGCAGGAGATGGGGTACTGCACCGGGGTGGAGAACTACTCCCGGCACCTGGCGCGGCGCCCGGCGGGCAGCCCGCCGGCTACACTATTGGACTATTTCCCGGACGACTGGCTGGTATTCGTGGATGAATCGCATATGACTATACCCCAGATACGCGGCATGTACCACGGCGACCGGAGCCGGAAGGAGGTCCTGGTCAACTACGGCTTCCGCCTGCCTTCGGCCATGGACAACCGCCCCCTGACCTTCGAGGAATGGAGCTCGCACATCAACCAGGTGGTGTACGTCTCGGCCACCCCGGGGCCCTACGAGCTCCAGAGAAGCGGCCAGGTGGTGGAGCAGCTGGTGCGGCCGACCGGTCTCCTGGAGCCAACGGTGGAGATCAAGCCCACCGGGGGGCAGATCGATGATCTGCTGGGCCAGATCAAGGCCCGGATCGACCGCGGCGAACGGTGCCTGGTGACCACCCTCACCAAGAGGATGGCCGAGGAGCTGTCCGAGTATCTCAAGGAGATGGGGGTCAAGACCCACTACCTGCATTCCGAGGTGGACACCCTGGAAAGGGTGGAGATCCTGCGCGATCTCCGCCTGGGCGTGTACGACGTGGTGGTGGGCATCAACCTGTTGCGGGAGGGGCTGGACCTGCCGGAGGTCGGCCTGGTGGCCATCCTTGACGCGGACAAGGAGGGCTACCTGAGGTCGGCCGGGGCCCTCATCCAGACCATGGGGCGGGCCGCCCGGCATGTCGACGGCCATGCCATCCTGTACGCTGATACCATCACCGGCTCTATGAAGGAAGCCATGGACGAGACGCAGCGGCGCCGCTCCATTCAGGAGGCCTACAACCGGGAGCACGACATCACGCCGCAGAGCATCAGGAAGGCCATCAAGGACATCACCGACAGGGTGAAGCAGGTGGCCGAGACCCGGGACGTCTATGCCGGTTCCCGGCCCATGTCCCGGGGGGAGATCGGGGCGCTGGTCAAGGACCTGGAGGCCCAGATGAAGGACGCCGCGCGCAGCCTGGAGTTCGAGAAGGCGGCCATCCTGCGGGACAAGATCACCGAGCTCAGGCACGAGATGGCGGAGCTGACCGCCGCAGGCCCGAAGGCCCCGGCGGCGAACAGCCGCGCGGGGGGCGAGAGGAAGGGGAGGGGGTCTAGCCAAAAGCGCCCCAAAGTGGTTTAATACGGCAGCAAATGAGCAGCGATGGAAGGGCGGCAGACTCCTGGTCCGGCCCGCCGGGCGGCCCCGGCCCCGAGGCCGTGCCTCCGCCGACAGTGCCCCGTGACGCCTTCGACAGCCTCTTCGGCGATGCGCCCACCGGCATCTACGTTGTCCTCGACGGAATCATCCGCTACGTCAACCGCCGGATGCAGATCCATACCGGCCGCACCCGGGGGGACCTCCAGGGGCAGCACTACCTGAGGCTGGTGGTGCCGGAAGACCGGGAGAGGGTCAAGCAGAACCTGGCCAGGGCGGCGGGGGGCGAGCGCATGCTGCCGTCGGACTACCGCATCCTCAACGAGGCCGGCGAGACCAGGTGGGTCACGGAGACCACCACCCCGATCCAGTTCCAGGGCCAGATGGCCGTTCTGGGGAGCCTGGTGGACATCACCGAGCGCAAAACGGCGGAGGAGGCCCTGAAGGAGTCGGAGGAAGGGTACAAGACCCTATTCGAGTCCACGGAGGAGGGCATCCTGGTCTCGGACAACGCCACCGGGAGGTTCGTGTATGCCAACCCCGCGATGTGCCGGATGCTGGGGTACGGCCTGGAGGAGCTTACCGGGATGGACCGCAGCGCCATACACCCCGCCGAGGAATGGGGGCGCATTGCCGCTGAGATCGAGGCCCAGGCGGGAGGCATGACCCAGATGGCCTCCAACATCCCCTGCACCACCAGGGATGGCGGGACCCTCTATGTCGACATCAATGCCACCAAGGCCCTGGTCAACGGGCGGGACTGCAACATCGGGTTCTTCCGCGACATCACCGAGCGCAAGCGGATCGAAGACGAGCTGCTCCAGTCCGAGGGCAAGCTGCGGGCCATGTTCAAGTCCATCGCCGACGGCGTCATCGTCACCGATCTGCAGGTCCTGATGACGGAGCTCAACGATGCCACCCTGTTCCTGCATCGCTACGGCCGGCGGGAGGAGCTGCTGGGTCGCAGCATCCTGGACCTGGTGGCCGAGGACGACCACCCCCGGGTGATAGAGTCGCTGCGGAAGACCTTCCACCAGGGCCACAGCGGGCACATGGAGTACACCCTGCTGACCAAGGATGGAAGGACGACCGACGCCGAGCTCTCCGCCGCCCTCATGAGAGACAAGTCCGGCAAGCCCACGGGGTTCATCATGATCGTGAAGGACATCACGGAGCGCAAGAGGGCCGAAGGGGAGCTGCTGCAGCGCAACCGGGAACTGGCGGCCCTGCACCAGGTGCTGACCTCCATCACTCAGACGCTGGACCTGCAGCAGGTGCTGCGCGAGATCGTCTCGCAGGTGGGCACGGCCCTGGAGTCGTCGTACACCAGCATAGTCATGGTCAACGAGGACGGCACGCTGGGCGTGGGCAGCGAGAAGTACGCCGACATACACTCGCTCACCATGAAGACACGGCAGAGCAGCGCCACGGGCCGCATCGTCGACCTCCCTATCACCTCCATCAGCGCCCGGCCTCACGGGGCCACCAGGAGCATAATCACCAGCGGACAGCCGCACCTGGTGGACGATGTCGACGATAGCGAGGGCACCAACCCGGTCCTCCTGGGCGCCGGCATCAAGTCCTACGCCGGCGTTCCCATCAAGGTCAAGAACACCATCATCGGGGTCCTGTTCGTGCACAGCACCAAGAAGAGGGCCTTCTCCGGGAAGATGCGGATGCTCATAGCCTTCGCCAACGAGGCCGGCATCGCCATCGAGAATGCCCGCCTCTACAAGGACGCCAGCACGGTGGGGGCCCTCCGCGAGGCTGACCGGCTGAAGACGGAGCTGCTGGCGAATGTCTCGCACGACCTGCGCACCCCCCTGACGTCCATCAAGGGCTACAGCACCACCATCCTGCGGCACTACGCCAAGCTCTCCGATCAGGAGAAGCGCGACTTCCTGAAGGAGATCGACCTGGCCAGCGATCGGCTGACGGAGCTGATCGAGAACCTGCTGCAGCTGTCCAAGCTGGAGGCGGGCGGTTTCCGCATGAACAGGGAGCCGGTGTCCATCGACAACCTCATCGCCAACTCCGTGGAGGACATTCAGCAGAAGGCGGAGGGCTACCGGTTTGCGGTGAAGACCCCTAAGTCCCTGCCGCTGTTGGAGGCGGACCCCAGGCGCATCAGGCAGGTGATCGACAATCTGCTGGGAAACGCCGTAAAGTATTCCCCGGAAGGCACC
>CALMBS010000177.1 GCA_937860285.1 uncultured Chloroflexota bacterium | reverse complement strand
GCCTCCCGGCCCTCGTGGTGCTCCCGGCCGTCGGTGTAGTCGCTGACGGCATCCTCGGTGAAGCAGTCGGCCAGCTCATCCCAGAGCTTGCAGTCGAGGAAACGAAAGTACCTCGCCTTGAGCTGCTTTATGGCCTCGATCTCCCGCAGCACCTCGAACTCTCGCCGCCGCCGCCTTAACTCGGTCTCTAGCTCTTCCACACTGGCCATGGCATCCCTTCCCCTGTGTGCCCAATCCTCACTCTTCCCGGACCCGCTGCTTGCGCGGCCCCCTGTTTGTGGCCCCCCCTATTTGTCGGGCCCCACTATTTGTGGGGCCTCTGCCCGGTGCCGGCCATGTGATTGGCCGCCACGTAGCCGAACACCATGCTCTTGCCCTGCGCCGCCCCGCTGTCATAGTGATGGCCCAGCGGCAGCATGGCCGTGGTGTTGCTGGTCCCGTAGAGCCCCGGGATGACTTCGCCGCGCACGTCTATCACCTGGGCGTGGGTGTTGATGACCAGCCCGCCCAGGTTGCCCGCCGTGGTCAGCTCCAGCTTCACGGCATAGTAGGGCGGCTTCTCCAGCGGACCGAGAACGGCCATCGGGCCGCGGTTGGGGAAGATGGCCTCCGCCCAGCGCAGGTCGTAGGGGCTCTCGCCCCGGCGGAAGTCAGGGTCCTTGCCCTCCCGGGCGAAGCGGTTGAACCGCTCGATGGTGGCCGTCAGGTTGTCGCCGGAGATGCCGATGGCCTCCGCCAGGGCCTTCGGGGTGTCACCCTTCTTGACCAGGTCATTCACATCGGTGCCGCCGCGCTTCATGCCGGCGAAGGGGAACATGTCGCGGAAACCCTGGTCCATGATGGCGAAGATGGGCAGATTCTTGAAACCGCCCTTTTGCCGGTCGTACTCCAGGAAGGCGCGGCCCATGTCCGGATAGAAGCACTCGTCGCAGCAGCGCCTGCCGTCGCGGTTAACCATCATGTACCCGGGATAGCCGTAGATGAACGGGCGGCAGATCATCTGGTTGTGTCCCACGGCGTCGCCGGGCAGGGTCAGCCCCGGCTGGAAGATGCTGTGGTCCATCAGTGCCAGCGCCGCCCCCACCTCCATGCCCATGATGTGGCCGTCGCCCTCATTCGTGGGGCTGGTGTAGGCGCCGAGACGCGGCCCGTAGATGAACCTCTTGTTCATCTCCTCGTTCCACTCGAAGCCGCCGGTGGCCAGAAGCACGCCCTTCGTCGCCCTGACGAAGAAGTCCCGCCCCTCCCGCTGGGCCCTGATGCCGATGACGCGGCCATTTTCCACGATCAGCTGCTTGCCCGGCGTGTCCGTGAGCACCTCGATCCCACGCTCTGCACACCCCAGCGCCAGCCCTCCGATGAGGGCCCGGCCCTGGACCCAAGGCGGCCGCGGGCCGATGAGGTATCTCACCGGGTCCTTGGACACCTTCGCCACCAGGGGATGCTTCT
>CALMBS010000176.1 GCA_937860285.1 uncultured Chloroflexota bacterium | reverse complement strand
CTCTGGGCGTCTTCCTGGTGCTGGCCCTGGGCTTCTCCCTGGGTATGCTCAACTATCTTGGAGTCCGCGATTTCTTCTACCTGGACCTCACCTGGTACCTCCCGGTCTTTGGCGCCATAGTGGTTCTGGCCGCCTTCCTCTACCGGCCGTTCTGCCGGCTCGCCTGCCCGTACGGCGCCATCCTGTCGCTGGCCGCGATCAAGGGCGTCTTCAAGCTGAGGCGGAACGACAGCTGCCAGGACTGCGGCAAGTGCGAGAAGGTCTGTCCCACCAATGAGGCCGGAGCGGGGGACTCGAAGCAGGAGTGCTACCTGTGCCTCCGCTGCGTGGAGTCCTGCAAGCTCAACGGGTTCAGCTACGGCTGGTCGGGCCGGAGGAAGCCGCAGACACGCCGGTCCGGCGGGCAACGCGGCGCTGAACGGAGGCCAGGGCCGGCGGTGCCCGAATAGGCTGGACTGTGGTAACATTTGTCTTACCCGACCGACGGAGAATGGAGGCGATTCCCGGGTCGGGGCCGGGTCGAATCCCAGACTGAGGGACCAGTACCGCTTTCAATCGGAAGGAGGTCGCATGAAACCGAGGGAGATAAGGCCGGGTATCCATGCGGTGGGGGCCATTGACTGGGACCGGAGGCTGTTTGACTCGCTCATACCGCTGCCCGACGGGACCAGCTACAACTCGTACCTGGTCCGGGGCAGCGAGAAGACGGTCCTCATCGACACGGTGGACCCCACCATGGAGCACGAGCTGTCCCACCACCTGGAGGACCTCGGCTGCCGGCACCTGGACTACGTGGTGGCCAACCACGCGGAGCAGGACCATTCCGGGATGCTGCCGCGCCTGCTGGAGAGGTTCGGGCAGGCCCGGGTGCTCTGCACGCCGCGGTGCAAGGGGATGCTGATGGACTTCCTGCGGGTGCCGGAGGACCGGATCACCACCGTGGAGGACAGGCAGACCATTTCTCTGGGAGACCGCACGCTGGAGTTCATCCACGCGGCGTGGGTGCACTGGCCGGAGACCATGATCACATACTTGAAGGAAGAGAAGCTGCTCTTCTCCTGTGACCTCTTCGGCTCCCATCTGGCGACCACCGACCTCTATGTGACCGACGAAGGCCGGGTCTACGAGGCGGCCAAGAGGTACTATGCGGAGATCATGATGCCGTTCCGGGCCAACATCGAGAAGCACCTGGAGCGCCTGAAGGGCTACGAGATTGACATAATCGGCCCCAGCCACGGCCCGATGTACCGCAGGCCGGCCTTCATTACGGAGGCCTACCGGGGGTGGGTGCTGGACAAGCCGCGCAACGAGGTGGTCCTCCCGTACATCTCGATGCACGGCAGCACCAGGTTGATGGTGGAGTACCTGGTGGGGGCGCTGGCCGATAGAGGGGTCGCGGTGAAGCAGTTCAACCTCGAGTCCACGGACGTGGGCAAGCTGGCCATGGCGCTGGTGGACGCCGGCACGCTGGTGATCGGGGTGCCCACCGTCCTGGTCGGGCCGCATCCCAACGTGGCCCAGGCTGCCTTCCTGGCCAATGCCATCCGGCCCAAGCTGCAGTTCGTGGCCATCATCGGCTCTTACGGCTGGGGGAGCAAGGCCGTCGAGCAGCTGGGCGCCATGATCCCCAACCTGAAGGCGGAGGTGCTGCCGGCCGTGTACTGCAAGGGACTGCCGAAGGGGGAAGACCTGAAGGCCCTGGATACCCTGGCCGAGACCATAGCCCAGAGGCACAGGGAGCGGGGGTTTGCGTAGGAGGTCGGAATGGTCCAGAAGGACGCAGGCAAGACCCCGGCGGACGAGGGCCTTCTGGCCCGCGTGGTGAGCCTGGCCGGGCTGGTCGACTACCAGAAGGGGGCGGTGGTCAGCCGGGAGATCATCAAGAAGCAGACGGGGACGGTGACCGTTTTCTCGTTCGACAAGGGGGAGGGGCTGAGCGAGCACACGGCCCCGTTCGATGCCCTGGTGCAGGTGCTGGACGGCGAGGCCGAGGTCACCATATCGGGGAAGCCCAACAGGGTGGCGGCGGGGGAGATGATCATCATGCCGGCCGGCCAGCCCCATTCCCTCAAGGCACTGCAGCGGTTCAAGATGGCCCTGGTGATGATCAGGTCCTGAGGTCCGCGGCGACGTCCGCGAGGCCGAGGGTCCGCAGGGTGGAGGCCGTTGGCCGCCCGGTGGCCGGCTCCCAGCGGCGCAGCGCGTAGTACTCCCGCTTCA
>CALMBS010000175.1 GCA_937860285.1 uncultured Chloroflexota bacterium | reverse complement strand
GAGCCCGTTCAGGAAGAGGACGATCCTCCTCTGTCGCTTGTAGAACTCGATGTCCTTGTTGGCCTGGGCCGGCTTGTTGGTGATGGGGTCTACGTAAACCAGGCGGTCCACGACCTCGCCGCGGATGAGGTGCTTCTCCACGATCTCATCGACGTCGGCGCGGCGCACCCTGGTATAGAGAATGTCCCCGGGGGTGATGGTGACGTTTGGTCCCTTCTCGCAGAAGCCGCGGCAGCCGATTTTGGCCACGTTCACCCTGACGCGCTTCTCCAGTCCCCTCCGCTTTATGGCCTCCCGGAAGGCGTCTTCCACCTCGTCGGCGCCGGCCGCCGTGCACCCCGTGCCCCGGCAGACCAGCACATCAATCTGCTTGGTATCTTTGAACCTGGTGAAATTGGTGTCTTCCCTGACGGCCAGCAGCGGTCTCACCCGCTTCTTTATCTCGTCGAGGTCCTGTAAGGTGTTTATCTTGTTCACGTCTCGACCCCCTATCTCAAGCGGCTCACTAGCTCTTTGATGCCGGTTGGCTTCACCCGTCTGTGGACCTGGCCATTGAGTGTGGCCACCGGGGCCAGGGCGCAGGCGCCCAGGCAGCGGACCGTCTCCAGCGAGAGGACCCCGTCCGGGGTCGTGTCGCCGGGCTCCAGGTGGTAGTCCTTCTTCATGATGTCGAGGATGCGCTGCCCGCCCCTGACGTAGCAGGCCGTGCCCAGGCACACCTGGAGAACGTACTTCCCTTTGGGTACGGTGGTGAAGAAGTTGTAGAAGCTGACCACCCCGTTGACCTCGCTGATCGGGACCTTCATGACCTGGGAGATGGCGGTCAGTACCTCCGGCGGCAGGTAACCGACGCGCTCCTGGGACTGCTGCAGGACCCTGATCAGCCGGCCCGACTTGCCGGTGTTCAGGTCAACGATCTCGTTGACATCCTTGAGGATCCGGGCGGTGTACTCGGCGCTGTCCTTGTCTGCCGGCAACTCCAACTCTGCACTGCTCTTGACTGTCTGCATGCCTACCTCCTGCCTCTGAAGCCCAGTTTGTCCAGGGTAGAATTCCATTGGTGATTTGAAGGGGGAAATGAAACTGGCGGGAGGGGTCCGGCCCCCTCGAATGCTTGCGGTGGATGATGAGTCTTATGGAGACAGCTTGGGCCGGGTGACAGCCAGCTTCTTCTGAGGCCTCCCGATCTGCCCAAAGCCTGTCCTCGATGTGCCAGAATGACCTGACTACATGGTAACACAGGCCTCTCGGTGGAGACAAACGATTTCGGGCCTGTGGTAGAATGGCCGCAACGCGATGCCGCTGGCATTCTCTGAATGCGGAAAGGACGGCTATGAGGAAGCTCGACCCCGAAGACGTGCGCAGGACCTGCGACCCGGCCGGTCTGGGTTTTGCCAGCACCCAGGACCTCGAAGTCCCGCAGATCATTATCGGGCAGGACCGGGCGCTCAAGGCGCTGCAGTTCGGGCTGCAGATACAGGACTCCGGCTTCAACATATATGCGGCCGGCCTGCCGGGCACGGGCAAGATGACCGCTATCACCGCTTTCCTGCAACGGTCGGCGCGGGACAAGGAGACCCCTCCGGACTGGTGCTACGTGAACAACTTCGACGACCCATACCGCCCCAAAGCGCTCAAGCTGGGCGCCGGCCAGGCGGTGCAGTTCCAGCGGGACATGCGCCGGCTGATCGAAACGGCGCAGACGGACATCAGGCGGGCCTTCGACAGCGAGGACTACTCGAAGCGCAGGGAGGCCACAGCCAGGGCCTCCAACGAGAACCGGGAGCGCCTGTTCAGCCAGTTGAACATGCTGGCCCACGACAACGGCTTTGCCATACAGATGTCCAGCATGGGGATTCTCCTCGTCCCCATGGTCAAGGGCAAGCCCCTGAGCGATCAGGAGGTGCTGGCCCTGAGCCCCGACGAAAAGGAGGAGCTCTCGAAACGGCAGGAGAATATCCAGGGGCACATCAAAGATGCCGTGAGCCAGATGAGGAGCTGGGACCGGGAGGTCAAGGAGCAGATCGAGAAGATCGACCGGGAGGTCGTCGAGTTCATCCTGCAGGGTTTCGTTGAGGATCTGGAGCAGAAGTACAGCGGCTCGCCCGGGGTGGCGGAGTACCTCGAGGCCGTGGGTAACGATATCATCGAGAACCGCGACCTCTTCCGCTCGCCGCCGGAGGCGGCCGAGGCGAATCCATTCGCGGCCCGGGCCCTGGCCGAGGCCTTCAAGAAGTACCAGGTTAACGTTCTGGTCGACAACACCAATGTGAAGGGGGCCCCGGTGGTGACCGAGATGATGCCGACCTTCAACAACCTCATCGGACGGACGGAGAAGGAGGCCCAGTTCGGGGCGCTCACCAGCGACTTCACCATGGTCCGCCCGGGATCGATACACCGGGCCAACGGGGGGTACCTGGTGATCAGGATGGAGGACATCGCCCAGGAGCTCATGGCCTGGGATGGTCTGAAGAGGTGTCTGCGCGAGCGCAAGATCATTGTCGAGGAGATGGCCGAGAGGCTGGGCTTCGTGACCGTCAAGACCATACTGCCGGAGCCGATCCCGCTGAAGATCAAAGTGGTCCTGATCGGCGACAGCTTCTTCTACTACATGCTGTACCGCTTCGACCACGAGTTCCCGGAGCTGTTCAAGGTGAAGGCGGACTTCGACAGCTCGATGGACCGGGATGATGAGACCACCCGGCTGTACGCGGCCACCCTCTGCAGCGTCTGTGCCAAGGACAGCCTTC
Organism: uncultured Chloroflexota bacterium; assembly: GCA_937860285.1. GTDB lineage: Bacteria > Chloroflexota > Dehalococcoidia > UBA2247 > RBG-13-53-26 > JAFGCL01. The sequence goes on along the minus strand of CALMBS010000175.1, from coordinate 4,770 downwards.
GTCATTTGGACAGCTCGGCCGTGGCCAGGATCGTGGAACACAGCTCCCGGCTGGCTGAAGACCAGATGAAGCTGTCTACCAGGTTCGCCGAGATAGCCGACATCGTCCGGGAGGCCGACTACTGGGCTGGAATGCGCCAGCAGGCCCTGGTCTCCGGCCAGGACGTGTCCCGGGCCATCGAGCAGAAGATCTACCGCTCCAACCTCGTGCTGGAACGCATCCGGGAGATGATAGAGCGGGACGTTCTGAAGATAGACACGGAAGGGGAGGTGGTGGGGCAGGTGAACGGGCTGTCGGTGATGGACCTGGGGGAGCTCAGCTTCGGCCGCCCGACCCGCATCACAGCCAGCACGGCCGTGGGCCCGGAGGGGGTAGTGGATATCGATCGGGAGGCCAAGCTGGGAGGGCCCATACACACCAAGGGCGTGCTTATACTGGGCGGCATCCTGGCAGAGAGGTTTGCGGGCAAGATGCCGCTGTCCCTTTCCGCCCGTTTGGTCTTCGAGCAGAGCTACGGCGAGGTGGAGGGCGACAGCGCTTCCAGCGCCGAGCTCTACGCCCTGCTCTCCAGCCTGGCCGGCGCCCCGGTCAGCCAGAGCCTGGCGGTCACCGGGTCCGTCAATCAGAAGGGTGAGGTCCAGGCAATCGGGGGCGTGAACCAGAAGATTGAAGGTTACTATGACGTGTGCCGGGCGAAGGGCCTGACGGGCCGGCAGGGGGTCATCATACCGGCGAGCAATGTCCAGAACCTGATGCTCCGGGAGGACGTGGCCGAGTCTGTCCGCGACGGCCGGTTCAGTATCTACAGCGTAAACCACGTGGACGAGGGCATCGAGTTGCTGACCGGGATATCTGCCGGCCGGCGCCTTGAGGACGGTCAGTTCGAGGCGGGCTCCGTTAATGACCGGGCCCAGAAGCGGCTGGAGCAGCTGGCCAGGGTCATGCGGGAGTTCGGCAAAGAGGAGAAGAAGGAGCGCAAGCCCAGGGCGGCCAGAAAGAACAGCGGGTAGCCGTGCTGGCGCCTCTTGACAGGAATCGGGGTTTGTGACACCATGCCCTCGCTGGCCATTAAATTCCCGTGACATTGCGTGACAGGTTCCTGGGTGCCAGGGATTCTTTGGCGATAAGGTGGACGTGGTGCCAGGTGAACGCCGGGTGCGAGGGAGCACGGCGATTCAATAGATACCGGCCAAGGAGGAAGCGCTGAAGATGATGAAGACCATTGCCCAGAACGATTTCTATGTCATTGCGGTGGACCCGGCCAAGAACCGCGCCTATCTCACTCTCATCGGCTACTGGAAGAGCCGGTCCGATGTGCCCAAGTACATCGATGATTGGCGGAAGGCCACACGGGAGCTCTCCAGGGGGTTTACCGTCCTTTCGGACACCACCAGGATGAAAGCCCCTCCGCAGGACGTGGTCCAGGTCCACACCGAAGCCCAGAAGGTCCTCATGGCCAACGGCCTGAGCAAGGTAGCGGAGCTGGTGGGCAGCGATGTCATCGCCAAGATGGCCATAGACCGCTTCTCCCGTGAGTCGGGAATGTACAAGGGGACCTTCGACAACTGGCGGGAAGCGGACGACTGGCTGGACAAGAAGGAGCCCAGGTAGGCATCCCGGCCCTGTCGCAGACGAGCCAACCGGGCCGGCCGAAGCGGCCGTGATCGGGCCGCGCAGCCGGCCGGCCCGTTGAGTGTCCGGGTGACCCGCAGCCGGGTGGGTGTTCGTCCCTGACCCGGCGGGCGACCCAGTCTCACGGGAGTATTGAGCCCCGGACTGAGGCGTCTGGAAGCTGGGAGCGGCCGGTCTTGACAGGGGGTCGAAAGCTGGTATACTTGTCGATGGATTTAGTTCCCCTCGGTAACCGATACTCTTCACCGTAAGGAGCCTACCGCGAAATACATATTCATTACTGGCGGTGTGGTTAGCTCAGTTGGGAAGGGAATCACTGCCGCCTCGATTGGCCGAATACTCAAGAGCCGCAATATCGCTGTCACTATCCAGAAGCTGGACCCCTACCTGAACGTCGACCCCGGGACCATGTCTCCGTACCAGCACGGGGAGGTGTTTGTCACCAGGGACGGCGCCGAGACTGACCTGGACCTGGGCCACTACGAGCGCTTCATTGACATCGAGCTGACGGCTGCGTCCAGTGTTACGACGGGCCAGATCTACAGCTCGGTTATTGCGGCCGAAAGGCGGGGCGATTTCCTGGGAGGGACGATACAGGTTGTCCCCCATGTCACCAGCGAGATCAAGAGGCGAATTAAGGAGGTGGGTGAAGCCAGCGGCGCATCGGTGGTGATCGTGGAGGTGGGCGGCACCGTGGGAGATATCGAGGGACTCCCCTTCCTGGAGGCCATCCGGCAGATGCGCACCGACGTGGGAAGGGACAACGTGCTTTACGTGCACGTGACCCTGCTGCCCTATATCGGGTCCACCGGCGAGCTCAAGACCAAGCCGACGCAGCACAGTGTGAACGAGCTGCGCCGCATAGGCATACAGCCGGACATCATCGTGTGCCGCAGTGACTATCCAGTCACCGAGGGGATCACTGACAAGCTGGCGCTGTTCTGCAGCGTGGAGAAGAAGGCGGTAATACCGCTGATGACCGTGCAGACTATCTACGAAGTGCCGCTGATCCTGGAGGAAGCCGGCCTGGGCAACATAATGATGGGAATGCTGGGGATCTCCCATGGGAACGAGGATCTGCAGGAGTGGCGAGCGCTGGTGGAGGAGATGAGGACCCCCCGGGAGCCCATCCCGATCGCCCTGGTGGGCAAGTACGTTGAGCTCAAGGATGCCTACATTTCCGTGCGGGAGGCGCTGCGGCATGCGGCGACCCACATCAACTCCGCGGTTGACATCCACTGGGTCCAGTCCGAGGACCTGGAGAAGGACGCTGGCAACGTGGAGAAGCTCCTGGGCCCCGTTCAGGGGATCTTGGTTCCGGGTGGCTTTGGGTACAGGGGTATCGAAGGAATGATCAGGGCCGCCAGGTATGCCCGTGAACGCCAGGTACCGTACTTCGGCCTCTGCCTGGGGCTGCAGGTGATGGTGGTAGAGTTCTGTCGACAGATCTACTGCTCCGAGGAACCCAACTCCACCGAGTTTGCGCCGAAGACGGCGTACCCGGTGATTGACCTCCTGCCGGAGCAGCGGGGCATGGACTCCAAGGGCGGCACCATGCGCCTGGGCAGCTACCCGTGCCGGGTGGTGGAAGGCAGCCGCACGGCGGCGGCCTACGGCGAACCGCTCGTGCATGAAAGGCATCGCCATCGATTTGAGTTTAACAACGACTTCCGCTATACTCTGGAACAGGCAGGACTCACTGCCACGGGCCTGTCCCCTGACGGCAAACTCGTTGAAATCGTTGAGCTCAAGAATCATCCCTGGATGCTGGCTACACAGTTTCATCCTGAATTCAAATCACGGCCGAACAGGCCGCATCCGCTGTTCCTTGATTTCGTGAAGGCAGCGAAGAGGACCATGCGCGAAGGGGCCCAGCACCCTCTGCCTCTGCAGGGCGCGGAAGGGAAGGTGGGAGACTGATGCGGCTCTATTTGGACACGGCCGATATCGATCAGATCCGCAGGGCGGTGAAGCTGGGGGTGATCAGCGGGGTCACCACCAATCCCAGCCTGGTGTACAAAGCGGGATGGAAGGACTACCGGTCGGCGGTGCAGGACATCTGCGCCATGGTGAAGGGACCGGTGTCGGTGGAGGTCCTGGGCCAGGATGCCAGGACGATGGTGGATGAAGCGCGGGCGATGGCGGCCTGGTCGGAGCACGTGGTCATCAAGATCCCGGTGTGTGACGCCGGCCTGGAGGCGATCTCGGTACTGTCCAGGGAGAGCATCAAGGTGAACCTCACCCTGTGCTTCTCTCTCAACCAGGCGCTCCTGGGGGCGCTGGCGGGGGCCGCCTTTGTGAGCCCGTTTGTGGGGCGGCTGGATGACGTGGGTGAGGACGGCATGGCCCTGGTGGCCGATATCGTTGCCTGCTTCGACCGGTACGGTTTCGGCACCCAGGTCATTGCCGCCAGCATCCGCCACCCACTGCACTGTGTTGCCGCCGCCCAGGTGGGCGCGCACATCGCCACCGTACCGTATGCAGTTCTGACCCAGATGATCGGTCACCCGCTGACTACGGTGGGCATAGCTCGATTCCTGGAAGACGCGCAGAAAGCCGCAGGCAAAGGATGAGGGGAGAGTGCACATGAATTTTGCAGAACTCGGAACAAAGAAGAGGGAAGACCTCCTGGAGATGGCCAAAGATATGGGCATCTCCGGCTACAGCAACCTGAAGAAGCAGGAGCTCATCATATCGCTTCTGCACTCCCAGGCGGAGAAGGACGGGAACATCTTTGCCGGCGGCATGCTGGAAATCACCAATGACGGGTATGGCTTCCTGCGCGGTGAGAATCTGCTTCAGGGCCCTAGCGATGTTTACGTGTCTTCGTCGCAAATTCGGCGCTTTGGGCTGCGGACCGGTGACTTAGTGATGGGGCAGGCCAGGCCTCCCAAGGAAGGTGAGCGCTACCAGAGCCTGCTTCGGGTCGAGCTTGTCAATGATCTGGAGCCGGAGCTGTCAAAGGGCCGTCCTCACTTCGACAATCTGACGCCTATATTCCCTAATAAGCTGTTTAACCTGGAGACCGTCCCGGACAATGTAGCCTGCCGTCTGATCAATCTCGTGGCGCCTATCGGAAGAGGCCAGCGCGGCCTGATAGTCTCTCCTCCCAAAGCGGGCAAGACGCTGCTGCTGAAG
>CALMBS010000174.1 GCA_937860285.1 uncultured Chloroflexota bacterium | reverse complement strand
GAGGGAGAGCGTCTGACTGGCGGTCAGAAGGTCGTGGGTTGGAGTCCCACCAGGTCCACATTCTTCCTTTTCCGGTTGGCACCTCAGCTGAACAGAAGCCCGTACCACAGCGCTGGTCCCGATTTAGCGAGACGGTAGCTATATGCCAGTGGCGGCGGCAGGACTGAAGAGACGGCTTCTGATTGTGACCGGCAGTGTGGCCTTCGGTCTCGGCCTTGTCGGGATCTTCGTGCCGGTGCTGCCCACAACCCCCTTCCTGCTTCTGGCAGCGACTTGCTACATGCGCAGTTCACAGCGTCTCTACAGTTGGCTCGTACAGAACCGGTTCATTGGCAACTACATCAGGGGCTATCTGGAAGGCAGGGGGATGACGCTGAGAATGAAAGCGTGCACTCTTGGTCTGCTGTGGGTCGCCGTAATGTCTACCGCTGCCTTCGCCACTGATAGTCTGGCCCTCAGGATCGTCCTGGCGGTGGTACTGGTGGGGGTCACCATGCACATCGTTCTGATCAAGGCCGCTGCGCGCATCGATGATGGGGCACCTCCGGCGGGACCATAATCAACCTCGCCGCTATTCAAGAGACTGAAATCCCACACGTGCCTGCACAGTGTCTTCCTTTTCAGCCCGGTACTCTTCCCCAGAACATCGTGTAGGTGAAGAATGCGTGGTAATCCGGCACGTTCAGTATGAAATCCGGTGAATCCGGCAGGCAAAGACGCTGGAATTCCGCCAGATCACAGGATGACAACTCGGCGGATGCATTCGGCCAACGCATGTCAAAAAGAGCCAGCAGGGCATTCCGTGTATCATCGTTCAGGGGGCCACAGACGCTGTCGGCAAGAGTCCTTGCCTTTGACTCTTCCATTCCCAGTTGACGAAACCATCCCAGCGCGCGCAAGAAGTGCAACTCCGGCCTCTTCCCATGTGAGAAAGGGGCAATACCTGCCGGTGTCGCCCCCAGCCGGGCTTCCAACCGGGGATAGCCGGGCAGCACCTTCTCCGAAGACCATGCCGCAATGGCCACGGTGCCGCCGGGCTTCACCACCCTTGCCAGCTCTCTCAGCAATGGTAGTGGCTCCATAGGGGCGTAACCCACGCAATCGGCGCTCCAGGCCCAATCGAACGTATTGGTGTCGAAGGGCAGACTGGCAACATCTCCTTCCCGGAAAGAAACCTGTCCCGACATTCCGGCCTCATCGACCATCTTGCGGCCGTAGGCGAGCATCTCCGCTGACACATCCAGACCAGTAACATGCCCGCTGGGTCCCACTTCCTCGGCTAGCAATCGGCATTGCAGACCAATGCCACATCCGGCGTCCAACCCCCGACTCCCTTTGGCCAACCGCAACATCTCGACCATCTCACGGATGATTGACCTCCTCAGCGAGTCAGACACTAACAAGCTCTGTATATATGACCCGGCGTCCATGTTTCACCTCCAGGCAATATCATCCTGTAGTCTACCGATGCTCAGGCGTCCACTTGCTCCGCAGTCTCCATAAGGTCTGGCGGCCTGCTAACCGGGCAGCCATAGGCTGGGCGCCATGATACCCCTTCCGGCGGTAATACCTAGAATAGCTGGGTGCTCCCGCCCGTAGCGACCGGCCATGGCGGTCATGATCCCGAATGTCATGTCGCCGGCGGCTGCCGAGGTGTAGGTAATCATGCCTTCGGGGAAGTTGTGGATGGCGATACCGATGGCAGTGAAGTTCCCTACCCTTCTCAGAGAGGCGGGGGATGCCCCCGGGGGCAAACTGGACACCTGCCCTGCCTTCCGGCTGGCGGTCAGAAGGTCGCGGGTTCGAGTCTCAACAGGCCCACCAGTCCTCACCGCTCGAGAGAATCGAGACCTCCTGTTGAGATCGATCTGCCTCAACTCCGGGTGACAGCAACCTCTGGCGCGGGGCCAGTGCCGCCAATATCCCGATGCCGCTTTGTGGCTGCGGCAACCCTCGCGGGCACTGCGCACGTTCACGGGCCTGCTGATACCCACGTGTACAGAATGGCTTCATTCGGACAGACAAGGACGCATTTCTTGCACCCTTTGCAGGCCTCTGCATGGTCGACGCGAGCGTGACGGTGCTTGAAGACGCTGACCATCCCCAGGACATGGTCAGGGCACGACTCCACGCATTTCCAGCAAGCTTGACATCTCTTCGTATTGAGTTCGATGTACTTCGTCCTCACGTGTCTTGCTGATGGCAAACGCAGTCGAAAGGCCACCGTCGTTCCTCCTTCGATCCCTGAGACGCCTTATCCTCGTCCGCCGGATGATGCTTGGACGCTAGCGTCTGCAAGTGTCCTGGCCTTGGCATCTAAACAGGCGCGATAGCTGACTCCGTATCCAGGTGAGGTGGACAAGCACGTGCACCAGAATGGCAAGACACGCTGCGCCGCCTGCCACTTCGTGGGCTGCATGAAGCATGAAGCAGCCATCCGTCTCGTCTGGTGCACCAGCATCAGTAGTCTCCATCAGGAATCCGGACAACGCCACTGCGACCATGAGGACAAGAAGGAGAGCGTCTATCACAAGGTGTGTTCGGGGTTTCACCCCTCCTGTGAACATCTGGCATCCCCTCAAGCTCGGGCCGGCCCGCTCACGAGGAACCCGTGCAGCATGATGTCCGTCACCGTGTGGTACAACTCCGCATCAGACAACCCCAGCGTCTTGAATCTCTGATTATCAAAGAAGTTGATCACCAACTCCCAGAATACGGCTTGAGCAATCGACCGGTTCAGTCCGGGCCTCAGCAGTCCCTGCCGCTCTGCCACAGCAAGAAAATGCTCGAATATGGCATTCAGCGTGACGACGCGCACTTGCTGGATCGAGCTGTAAAGGTCGGGGTAGAGCCGCTTCAATTCGTCAAACCGAGCGAACGCATCACCTTTGGGCAGGGCGCCCAAAGCCTCTCCAATCCACCTGAAGATACCGTCACAGTCTGCCTGTGGGTTCTGCTCCAACACCTCCAGGGCGTTCTGAAACAACCGCTCGACACGCAGGAACGCTTCACGGACCAGATCCTCCTTTCCCGGGAAGTAGCGATAGACGGTGATACGGGTGACGCCAGCGTGGTAGGCAACTTCATTGACACTCGTCTTGCGTATCCCTCTCTCAGAGAAGAGCGTCAATGCAGAGAGTATGATCTTCTCCCTGGTTCGGTCGTCTGATTTGCTCATGATACAATAGTGCCATATAACGTATCATTTGTCCACCTGTGACATCCAGGCGGTGGCTCCATGCCCTGGCCGAAAGGCGTCTTGCGGCCATCACACCGGGGGCAAATGGTACAATGGGGCTCCAGACGGTGAGGAACGTACGATGGCTCTCATCGAGATCGGATGCTG
>CALMBS010000173.1 GCA_937860285.1 uncultured Chloroflexota bacterium | reverse complement strand
CCATGGACCTGGTGTCGGTCCGGGTGTCGGACCTGGGCCAGAGGTCCGGGGACATAGGCAACATCGTGGCCACCATCGACGATATCGCGGCCCAGACCAACCTGCTGGCCCTCAATGCGGCCATCGAGGCGGCCCGGGCCGGGGACCAGGGCCGGGGGTTCGCCGTGGTGGCGGACGAGGTGCGGAAGCTGGCGGAGAGGTCCTCGGTGGCCACGAAGGAGATCGCGGCCCTGGTCAGCGGCACGCAGGCCGGCGTGCGCGAGGCGATGAGCGCCATGCAGCAGGGCAGCGTGGAGGTGGACGCGGGGTACAAGCTGGCCATGGATGCCGGCGGGGCCCTGGACGAGATCCTGACCCGGTCGCAGAACGTCAAGCGGCAGGTGGCGGAGATATCGGCGGCCACGGAGTCGCTGAAGGACCTCAGCAGCGGGATGAAGGGCGCCATGGAGAAGATCCGCCGGATAGTGGAGGAGAACGCGGCGGCCACCGGCCAGATGAGCTCGAGCTCCGACACCGTGGCCAAGGCCGTGGAGGCCACGGCGGGCGTGGCGGAGGAGAACAGCTCGGCCTCCGAGGAGGTCTCGGCCTCGACGGAGGAGATGTCGGCGCAGGTGCAGCAGGCCCTGGCGGCGGCGCAGTCGCTGGCGGACACGGCGGAGCAGATGGCACAGCTGGTTGAGGTGTTCAGGACAGATGGTATCCACATCAGGAAATAGCCGGCCCGACAGCGTCGAGGAGGCGCTCAAGGAGGCGGGGGAGGTCCTGCTGGATGATGACCGGGGACTGCGGACCCTGCTGTACCGGGACATGTTGCTCAACGCCCTGAAGTGCCGGCGGGACGAGCTCGACATCCTGGACCTGAAAATCATCAGCCGGGCGGTGGCCGACTTCCGGCATGCCGCGTGCGTCTTCAAACCCTACCGGGGCATCCGCAAGGTGTCCATGTTCGGGTCGGCGCGGACGGCGGACGGGACGCCGGACTACGAGCTGGCGGTGAGGATGGGCCGCCTGCTGGCGCAGAGCGGCTACATGGTGATCACCGGCGCGGCCGAGGGCATCATGAAGGCCGGAATCGAAGGCGCGGGGGCGGAGAACAGCTTCGGGGTGAAGCTCCTGCTGCCCTTCGAGAACAGCCCGGCCAAGATCATCGAGAAAGACCCCAAGCTGGTGCGGTTCAAGTACTTCTTCACCCGCAAGATCTTCTTCGTCATGGAGGCCGATGCCATCGCCCTTTTCCCCGGCGGCTTCGGCACCCACGATGAAGGGTTCGAGGTGCTCACCCTGCTGCAGACCGGGAAGGCCCCGCCCATGCCGGTGGCCCTCCTGGAGCTGCCCGGCGACGGCTACTGGGAGAGCTGGGACCGCTTCATCAAGGAGCACCTGCTGGTCCGCGGCTTCGTCTCCCGGGAGGACCTGAGCTTCTACCGCATCTTCCACTCCGCCGAGGAGGCGCGGGACTGGATCATGACCTACTACTCCACCTATCACTCCATGCGGCAGGTGGCCGACCGGCTGGTGGTCCGTTTGGAGCATGAGCTCCCGGACGAGGGCATCCGGCAGCTCAACGAGGCCTTCCCCGACCTGCTGGGCGGCGGTGAGGTCCACAAGAGCTCGGCGCTGGCGGAGGAGGAGGACGAGCCGGGGCTGCTGTCGAAGCCCAGGATCGTCTTCCCCTACGACCGCAAGCACGCCGGCCGCCTGAACGAGATGGTGCTGATGATCAACAGCCTGGGCCGCACCGCCCGGGGCCTGGGTGCGGGGGCCATGTCCGAGGCGGACTTCGTGGCCCACGAACCGGCCGACGCCATCGCCGCGCGGCGCTAGGAAGAGCGGCGGACGCGCCATCGCGTGTGAGCTTCCTGTGATCTGTCCACGACCCTCGGAGACAACGAAATCCACTTCGCCGGTGTGTCAGAGACACGCGCGTGCAGGTCGCTTCCTACAATAGTCGTGGCGGCGGCAGGCCGCTGCCGGCGAAGGAGGCGATGATGCAAATCCGGGGAAGAAGGCTGCGGATCGGGCTGGCCATGAAGCTGCTCCTGGGGCTGGTGGCGCTGGTCCTGGTCTACGACGCGTACATGGTCTTCTACAGCGTGCCCAGGGTGAGGGCCAACGTGCAGCACGTCATCGAGGAGCGGGCCCACGAGGAGGCCGAGATCGGCTGGGCCACCCTCGACTTCTTCTACGGCTATGAACGGGCAGGCCGGGTCACCAGGGAGGTGGCCCAGGAGCAGGCGCTGGCCTCGCTCCAGGCCTACGATTTCGGGTCCGGCGGCAGCGCGGGGTACTTCTGGCTCATGGACGAGTCGCCGGTGCTGCTGGTGGAGCAGGCCACGCCGGAGCTGGTGGGCACGGACGTCAGCACCATCCGTGATGGCGACGGCCGGCCGGTCTTCCAGGAGATGGTGGCGCTGTGCCAGGCCGAGGGGGAGGGTCTCTACACCTTCGACTGGGCGACCGGCCAGGGAAGCGGCCGGACCGGGGAGAAGGTGGCGTACGTCAAGGCCTTTGAGCCCTGGGGCTGGATCATCGGAACTGGGGTGTACACCGAGGACCTGATGGCGCAGTCGAATGAGGCGCTGATCGAGATGGTGGCGGTGTTCGGCCTCATCTGCCTGGGGGGCTTCCTGGCCTTCGGTCTCTTCTCGCGCTACTACCTGAGCCGGCCGCTGCACCGCCTGGTGAGGACCTCCGAGGCCCTGGCGCTGGGCGACCTGGAGCACAGGGTGGACGTGAGGTCGAACGATGAGGTGGGACAGCTGGCGGCGGCCTACGCCAGGGTGGTGGAGTACATGAGGGACACGGCCGGGGTGGCGTCGCGGGTGGCCGGCGGAGACCTGTCCCTGTCCGTGAGGCCCCGGTCCGAGAGGGATGCGCTGGGAAAGGCGCTGGCGCAGATGGTGATGCGGCAGCAGGACCTGATAGGGAAGGTGAAGGGCCTGGCCGGGAGCGTCTCGGAGGCCAGCCGGCAGCTGGCGAAGGCGGCCGAGCAGACCGCGCAGGCGGCGCAGCAGATCACCGGTACGGTGCAGGAGGTATCGAGGGGTGCGGCGCAGCAGTCCGGCTCCCTGCAGGAGACGGCCGGGGGCGTGCAGGAGCTGTCCGCCGCCATCGAGCAGGTGGCGACGGGCTCCCAGGAGCAGGCCAGCGGCACCCGGGAAGCTACGGCCACGGTGCAGAAGGTGTCCACGGCCATAGCGGACGTGGCCGGCAACGCCCAGGCCGGGATGAAGGAGTGGGAGAGCACGGCGGTGTCCGCGCGGGAAGGGGCCAGGAAGACCCACGACACGGTGGCCGGGATGGACCGGGTCAAGGCCGCCATGGACCAGGTGTCGGTGAAGGTCT
>CALMBS010000172.1 GCA_937860285.1 uncultured Chloroflexota bacterium | reverse complement strand
GTCATCAGCGACGCCGGCCCGCACGGCACGGTGGAGCTGGCCGGGAGCGCCTGCTTCGAGAAGGGGTATCTCAAAGAGGTGAAGGAGAAGGTGCGGCCCCTGGCGTACATGTGCCTGGAGATCGCCAGCAGCAAGCCGCTGGTCGACTTCACGGGGGTGATGGTGGTGCCCGAGGGGCGGCACCAGGTGACCATGATGACCACCACCCTGGTCTATCCGGAGTACGCCCCGCCGGGCAAGCACCTGACACAGGTGTGGGCGGCCCCGGAGTCGTCGTTCCTGCCCCTGGACACCGGGAAGCAGCTGGACATGCTGGTGCAGGACGCCCGGGAGGCCATCCCCGGCTTCGACCGGGAGGCGGAGATCCTGCACGCCAGCTACTGGCAGAAGGACTGGCCCATGTACCGGGCGATGCCCGGGGCGCTGGGCCAGAAGACATCGGTGGAGAACCTGTACAACGTTGGGGACGGGGTGGCGCCCCTGGTGCCGCTGGGGCTGCCGGGCTGCGCCGCGTCGGCCCGCATCGTGGTGGACGACGTCAAGGCCCGGATCAAGCCCGCGGCCTGATCCATGAAGGAGGCAAGTCATGCTGGTGGTGAATGAAGACCGGTGCGTCGGCTGCGGCCTTTGCGTCAGCTTCTGCCCCACCGAGGCCCTGAAGGCCTGGGGGCTGTGCCATGTGGACCCGGACCGGTGCAACGAGTGCCTGGTGTGCATCGACTACTGCCCGGCGGACGCACTGTCCATGGGAGAAGAGGCGCGGCGTTGAAGCCCGCTTTGCTATAATGATCAGACCGCCGAATGGTCAGCCAGCGACCTCGGGGGAAAGGAGCCGGGATGATGAACAGGAAGGTCTACGAGATACTGGAGAATGATGCCCGGCTGACGCCGGAGCAGGTGGCCACCCAGGCCGGCGTAAGCGAGGCCGAGGTCAGGAAGGTCATCGCCCAGGCCGAGAAGGACAAGGTCATCGTCAGGTACAAGACGGTGATCAACTGGGAGAAGGCGGGAGACGACCGGGTGTGGGCCATCATCGAGGTCAGGGTGCAGCCCCGCAAGGACGTGGGCTTCGACGCCCTGGCGGAGCGCATCTACCGCTTCCCCCAGGTGCGGACGCTCCACCTGGTTTCCGGGGCCTACGACCTGCTGGCGTTCGTGGTGGGCCAGACCGTGCAGGAGGTGGGCCTGTTTGTTTCCCAGAAGCTGGCCCCCCTGGACGGCGTGCAGGGAACAACCACCCATTTCCTGCTGCGGCGCTACAAGGAGGACGGCGAGATCTTGAGTCCCGGCGGAGACGACAAGCGCCAGCCGCTCAGCATATGAAGAAGTGCACCACCGGCCGACTCGACAAGGTCCCGCCTTCAGGCATACGGAAGTTCTTCGACCTCCTGGCCGGCATGGAGGGGGTCATCTCCATGGGCGTGGGCGAGCCTGACTTCTCCACCCCCTGGAACATCACCGAGGCCGCCATCCGCTCCCTGGAGCAGGGCGTCACCATGTACACCTCGAACGCGGGCATGCCCGAGCTGCGGCAGGAGCTCTCGGCCTATCTCAAGCGGACGTACGGGGTGTCCTACGATCCCAACACCGAGCTGCTGATCACCAACGGCGTCAGCGAGGGGCTGGACCTGGCGGCGCGGGCCATCCTGGACCCCGGCGACGAGGTCATCATGCCGGACCCGGGGTACGTGGCCTACCCCGCCGCCGTGCTGCTGGCCGACGGGGTGCCGGTATGGGTCCCCACCCACTGCGACAACGGGTTCCGGCTGTCCGCGAAGGACGTCGACGCGGCGGTGACGCCGCGGACCAAGGCCATCCTCATCGGCTACCCGGCCAACCCCACCGGGGCGGTGATGGAGATGGACCGCCTGGCCGAGATCGCGGAGGTGGCCCGCAGGCGCAAGCTGCTGGTCATCTCGGACGAGATCTACAGCCTGCTGGTGTACGACATGCAGCCGGCCTGCTTCGCCACGCTGCCCCGCATGAAGGACCACACCGTGCTGCTGGGCGGGTTCTCCAAGGCCTTCGCCATGACCGGCTGGCGCATCGGCTACGCCGCGGCCCGGCCGGAGATCATCGCCGGCATGACCAAGATCCACCAGTACACCGCGCTGTCCTCGCCCACCATGGGCCAGGTGGCCGCGCTCGAGGCCCTGCGCTCCGGCGAGGCGGAGGCCGAGAAGATGATCGAGGAGTACGACCGCCGGCGCCGGGTCATCGTCAAGGGGCTCAACGACATCGGGCTCTCCTGCTTCGAGCCCAAGGGGGCCTTCTACGCCTTCCCGCAGATCACCAGCACGGGGATGACCTCGGAGGAGTTCGCCGAGAACCTGCTGATGGAGGAGAAGGTGGCCGTGGTGCACGGCTCCGCCTTCGGCCCCAGCGGGGAAGGGCACGTCCGCTGCTGCTACGCCACCTCGATGCCCAACATCGAGGAGGCTCTCATCCGCATGGCCCGCTTCGTGCAGCGGCACCGGCAGGTTTAGGGGGCCGGGGCCCGGAATCCCAGCCTGCCTGGAAGGAATAGTAGTCCGCAACGCGCTTGAGGGACCGGCAGGCGGCCCGCAG
>CALMBS010000171.1 GCA_937860285.1 uncultured Chloroflexota bacterium | reverse complement strand
GGGATGCCCTCTGCGCCATCCTAGACAGGGTCTTCGCCACCAGGCCCCGCGACGAGTGGGTACGCACCCTGAAGGAGCACGACATCTTCTGCTCCCCGGTGAACACCGCCCTGGAGTACACGGCCGACCCCCAGGTGGCAGCCAACGACTACGTTGTCAGCCTGGGACACCGGCTGTTCGGCGACATGAAGGTGCCGTCGTACCCCATCGAGTTCAGCCGGACCCCGGTGCGCCAGGGCTTCACCGCGCCCCACCTGGGCGAGCACACCGTGGAGGTCCTGAGGGACATCGGCGGCTACAGCGATGCCGAGATCGCCGGATTTCGGGGCAGCGGGGTGGTCGACGGGGCCTAGGTAGCTCCGGCCTAGCGGGCCACCCACCCGCCGTCCACCGCCATGGCGTGGCCGGTGATGTAGGACGCGTCGTCGGAGCAGAGGAAGAGCACCACCTTCGCGATCTCTTCCGGCTGGGCCATGCGCCCCATGGGGATGTTGGACAGCAGCAACTGCTCCACCTCGGGGTGGCCGTCGATCAGCTTGTGGATCATGGCCGTGTGGGTGGGGCCGGGGCAAATCGCGTTGATGCGGATGTTGGCCCGGGCATAGACGACAGCCGCGGTGCGGGTCAGGCCCACCACCCCGTGCTTGCTCCCGGTGTAGGCGGGGTGCGCGCCGTCACCCACCAACCCCTGGACCGAGGACGAGTTGACGATGCAGCCGCCTCCGGACTTCCGCATCCTGGGGAGCTCGTACTTCATGGACAGGAAGACGCCGGTGAGGTTGGTGTCAATCAGCCGTTTCCAGGAGTCCTCCGGGCAGCGGCTGACGGTGCACGCATCCTCATTGATGCCGGCATTGTTGAAAGCGATGTCCAGGCGCCCGAAGGCCTCCACAGCCCTGTCCGCCATGTTCTTCACCTCTTCGGCCACCCTGACATCGGTCTTGATGAAGACGGCCTCGCCGCCCTGGGCCCGGACCATCCTGACCGTCTCCTCCCCACCATCCGCGTCGATGTCGGCGATGACCACCCTGGCCCCTTCCGCAGCGAAAGCCAGCGCCGTGGTGCGGCCGATGCCGGCGGCCCCGCCGGTCACCAGTGCTACCTTGCCGTCAAATCGCCTCATGCTCTACCCTTCCCTTCTGCCCCCTCCGGGGCCGGCTGGCGGGGCCGGGAACCCGCACGCCTGGTCGGCCAGCGCCTGCAGCCGGCGGTAGGCCGCCGCGGGGTCCGGCTGCGCGCAGATGGCGCTGCCCACGCAGATGTGGTCCAGCCCCAGCCGGGCCACCTCGGCCACGTTGCCCTCCTTGATGCCGCCGTCGACGCCTATCTCCAGGTCGGGCCTCCGGGCGCGGAGGTCGGCTACCTTGCCCAGGACCTCCGGCAGGAACCTGGCCCCGTAGAACCCGGGATGCACGGTCAGGAAGAGGACGCTGTCCAAGGCGTCAACCAGCGGCAGGATGGCGGACACGGGCGTCTCCGGGTTGACCGCCAGGCCGGCGCTGATGCCCAGGCGCCTGATCCCCGCGACCACGCGGAGGGGAGCTGAGGTGGCCTCATAGTGAAAGACGATCTTCTCCGCCCCCGCCCGGGCGAAGGGTTGCAGCTGCTCCTCAGGCCGCCGGACCATCAGGTGGACCTCCCAGCGAAGCTTCGGCTCCAGCGCCGCGATGTCGCGGCAGACGATGCTGCGGGAGGGAACGAACTGGCCGTCCATGATGTCCACCTGCACGAACCCGGCGTAGGCCTCGGCCTGGCGCAGCATGCCGGCCAGCATCTCCGGGCTGTCGGTGAGAATGGCGGGGACGATACGGCAGCGTCTCTTCATAGAGGTTTCCCGGCGGGGACCACAGTGATTCTAGGAGGGCGCGGGCAGGGGTGTCAAGGAGGCCGTCAGGCCCGTTGTCCAGAGGACCATCGGGCCGGGGGCTTGACAATTCATAAGTATTGTGCAAATAATATAGTTAGGGCTATGCAAAACGTTTAGTAAAGAAGTTATAACAGCGTGATCGCATCTTGGGGGGGTTTGGACCCGCAAGGGCGCAAACGGAAAGGAGCGTGTGATCATGCCCGCCACTGAAACAACTGCTATCGCCTTCGGGAACTGGATCATTTCCTTCTACGTGGTCTATGCTGTGGCCGCCATTGCCGTGGTTTCGGCGCTGGCCGTTTTCATCAGCTGGACCGTAAACAGAGTCAAGGGCAGCCGGCTGGCCGCCGCAGCCAGGGTGAGCCGCACGGCAGCGGAGCCGC
>CALMBS010000170.1 GCA_937860285.1 uncultured Chloroflexota bacterium | reverse complement strand
GCTATTGTCACCGGGCGAACACATCCTGACAGGGTCTTTCTTCTGGGTTCGCCGGCGTGCCTGGGGGGTGAGGGTGACCACGACGTTCGGAAGGCCGATCAGGGCTGAGCCCGGTGAAACACTGGTCCGCACGGTGTGCCTGCAGCAGTGCGGCATTGGCTGCACCATAATCGCCCACGTCAAGGACGGTGTCCTGCGGAAGGTGGAGCCGGGCGACTTCCCGCCCACCAGCCACATCTGCGCCCGGGGCCTTTCGTCCGTCAAAATGGTCTACCACCCGGACCGGCTGAAGTACCCCCTGATGCGCGCGGGCGCCAGGGGAGAAGGCAAGTGGCGGCGGGTGTCGTGGGATGAAGCCCTGGACGCCATAGCCGCCAGGCTGACCGAGATCGGCGAGCGGCACGGGCCGGCATCGAGGGCCTGGATCCTGGGCGGCATGGGGGTCATCTTCACCGCGGCAGTCACCGGGTTCCCGGGCGCCTGCGGCGGCACCTTCATACTGCCGGGCGGCTGTGGAGACTCCGCGGGTCAATGCGCGGACATCGTCAGCTACGGCTCCTCCCTCTGGTACGGTGACGACTACACTACCCGGTTCGAAGCGCCGGCTTTCTGCCTTCTCTGGGGCGGCAACCCGGCGGAGACAGAGCCGCTGAAATGGCGCCGGATCCAGGAGGCCAGGGAGAAGGGCGCCAGGCTGGTAGCCATCGACCCCCGGTTCACTACGTCGGCCTCCAGGGCGGACGAGTGGGTTCCGATCAGGCCCGGGACTGATGCGGCGCTGGCCCTGGGCATGATGCACGTGGTCCTGGACCGGGGGCTCGAGGACCGGTCCTTCTTGTCCCATTACACCTCAGCCCCGTTCCTGGTGCGGACCGACAACGGGCAGTACCTGCGGGAGAAGGATGTTGCCGCCGGCGGCTCCGACAAGCACCTGGTGTGGGACGATCGTGCCGCCGCGTTTGGCCGGTGCGATGACGCCGGCGCCAGGCCGGCCCTGCGGGGCAGGTACCAGGCGGGGGGCATCGAGTCCAGGACGGCCTTTGATCTGCTGGCCGGCCTGGTGGAGCAGTACCCGCCGTCGAGGGCCAGTGCCATAACAGGTGTGGCCGCGGAGACCATCACCCGGCTGGCCGTGGAGTATGCCGCCGGCAGGCCTGCCGCCTCCTACCGCGGCATGGGATGCACGCGGGGCAGCCTGTACGGCGACCTCAGCTTCAGGGCCATCACCGCCCTGGCAGCGCTCACCGGCAACATCAGCCTGGAAGGACACCGGCCCTTCGGCGTCAACTTCGCCGCTTTCATGACCCGTGGGGCTCCCGATCTCATGCCGCTGATGGTGATGAATGAGGCCATCGTCACCGGGAAGCCCTGGCCGATCAAGTCCCTGTGGATGGCCAAGACCAACCTGATGAACATGAACCCTGACTTCAATCGTTTCACCAGGGAGCTGGTGCCGCGGCTGGAGCTGATCGTGACCGCCGACATGTTCATGACCACCAGTGCGCAGTACGCCGACTTCGTGCTGCCGGCTGCCAGCTGGTTCGAGCATACCGATGTGATGGTGCCGGTGGGCAACGGGGCCCACAACTACCTTCAGCTGCAGCAGCAGGCCATCGAGCCGCTCTACGAGTGCCGGTCGAACTTCGATATGCTGGCCGCCCTGGCCGGGAAGATGGGGCTGGAAGGCTTCATGCAGGGGAGCGTGGAGGAGTGCGTCAACCTGGTCCTGGCCACCGGACATCCTTCCATGGCCGGCATAACGCTGGAGAGACTGAGGGAGGGCCCGGTGCCGCCCGCGCCCCACGATGTCCCGGACTTCGGCACCGCATCCGGGCGCCTGGAGCTCTATGTCGAGAAGCTCAGAAAGTTCGGGCAGGAGCTGCCTGTCTACCTCGAGCCGGTGGAGACCGGCCGGGACCGGCCCAATGCGCAGTATCCGCTGGCCCTGCTCACCGCCCACCCCAGGCTGCGCAGCAACTCCACGTTCAGCAACATCCCCTGGCTGCGGAAGCTGGACCCCTGGCCGGTGCTGGAGATGAACCCGGTGGATGCCGGGCCCAGGGAGATCGGCGACGGGGACGCGGTCCGCGTCTACAACCAGCGGGGGGAGGCCAGGTTGCGGGCCCGGCTGCACGAGGGCATCCGGCCCGGCTCGGTGAACATCTGCGAGGGCTGGTCTCCCTCGGACTTCGGCCGCGGGACCTATCAGGCGCTCACCCATGCGGCCATCAACCCGGCCCAGCTGGAGATCAGTGAGCCCAACGCGGCCCTGAACGACACGGCGGTGCAGGTGGAGAAGGTCAGGGGGTGAGGGGAGTGGCGGTGAAGAGGTACGGGCTGGTCATCGATCTCGAGCGGTGCGTCGGGTGCCACACGTGCACCATCGCCTGCAAGGTCGAGAACGGGATGGAGGCCGGGTCCGGGATCAGGGTGGAGACCATCGGGGGCGGCCGGCAGGATACTCCCTCCGGCAGGTACCCCGCTGTGTCGATGCACTTCCGGCCGGTGGCCTGCATGCACTGCCAGGAGCCTCCCTGCCGGGATGCCTGCCCGGCGGGGGCCATAAGCTGCCGGCCGGACGGGATAGTGCTCCTGGACGAGGCGCTCTGCGACGGTTGCCGGGCCTGCCTCTCCAGCTGTCCCTATGGCGCTCTGGCCTGGGACGAGGAGACCTCCACGGTGCGGAAGTGCAACCTGTGCTGCCATCGCCTTGACGAGGGATTCGAGCCGTTCTGCGTGCTGTGCTGCGGAAACGGGGCCATGTCCTTCGGAGACCTGGCCGACGCGGACAGCAGCGTATCGCGCCTGGTCTCGCAGAGAGGGGCCGGCACCCTCAAGCCTGAGCTGGGGACCAGGCCATCCGTCTTCTACTGCCAGCCGGGAGAGAAGAGGACCACCTCCGTCTCTGATCCGGACATCCGGCTATAGTGCTCCGGTTTTGACTGTGTCCGGGCCCCCGTGCTATGGTGACCGCAGCTTCCAAACGAAATCGATGGGGGGGAACACATGGCCAGGTGGATTCTGAACGTTGAGACCAACTGCGCGGACCCGAAGAGAGAGAAGGAGTTCAACGACTGGTATGACCGGACTCACCTCTTTGACGTCCTGGAGACGCCGGGGATGGTCCGCGCCTCCCGGTATGAGTACATCAATCCCCCGGAGGGACAGCCGAAGTTCATGGCCATGTACGAGGTAGAGACCGAGGACATGGATAAGACCATGGCGGCCTTCAGTGAGAGGGTCAACGATATCATCGGCCGGGGACGCCTGTCAGACCTGGCGGTGATCGTCAACGCCCGGGTCTACCGGCAGATCACGGCCCCGGTCGGCCCGAAGTAGGCCGGCTGTCCGGTGCCCCGGGCCCGCGATAGGGCCACAGGCGTGGTCCGGCGGCCCGGCGACGTCAGGTCGCGGTCCAGCGCGGCGGCCGCTTCTCGAAGAAAGCCCCGATGCCCTCCTTGATGTCCTCCGTCTGGAGCAGCCTGGCGTGGGCAGCGTGGCTGCGTTTCCAGATCTCCGTTTCGTCCCCGTTCATTTCGGCGTTGAACACCCCGAGGGCTTCGCGGACGGCCAGGGGCGCGTTGGCGCAGATCATCTCCGCCAGGGACAGAGCGCCGGCCAGCGCCTGGCCGGGATCGGTGAGGACGTTCGCGAACCCCAGGCGCTCCGCGCGGTCGGCGCCCAGGGTGCCGCCGGTCAGGAGCAGCTCGCGGGCCACGTTGGCCGGGAGCACCCGGCCGATGCGGAAGGCCCCCCCGAAGTCCGGCATCAGTCCCCGCTTGACCTCGGGCAGGCCGAAGGCGGCCGTTCTGGCGGCCACTACCAGGTCGCAGCACAGGACGAGCTCCAGGCCGCCCCCCAGCGCCAGCCCCTCGACCGCGGCCACCAGGGGCTTGGAGCGCCGGCGGTTGATGAGGCCCACGATGCCTCCGCGCTCCGTGGGCTCTCCCGGGCCCTCGGCCAGGTCCGCGCCCGCGGAGAACACCTTCTCCGTCCCGGTCAGGATCCCGCACCAGAGCCCGGGATCATCCTCCAGCTCGTTCATGGCGGCGTCGATGCCCGCCGTAATGGCCCCGTTCAGGGCGTTTCGCTTCTCGGGCCGGTTCATCTTCACCACCAGGATATGGTTGTGGCGCACACTCTCAACGCTCATACGACACCTCACGCTGCCCCCGGCTTCTGGGCCGGGGGGAATGAGGCAATCCTATGGTCGGCCATGAGGAATGTCAAATGCCGCGGGCGGCGCAGCTGAGGCGGCGCCCACACCATTTCAAACACGGCCCACTCTTGCGGTGGATGTAGCGTGTCACTCAAAGGCCATAGGGTGCTTGAGAAAGCCTTTCACGGCGTCAACGACCTCACTTGGATGCGTCCAGGTCAGGGCGTGATCGGCATTGAGGATCCGCACAAACCGTATGTTTGGCACCTGTTCGAACAAGACGGCGATTCTCAGAACATCGGCCTTCTCGTCTGTTCCGACGATGAACAGCGTCTCCGTCTCGATTTCCCCCAGTCTGTCTATCGTCAGCGGATGCGCCGTCCAAAGCTGCTCGAAGCTCTTCCAGGTCAGGGATTTCTCAACGTTCTCGCGGTGAATCTGGACCACAAAATCGCGCTGCGGACTCTGCATCGCCCCCTGCACGGCATAGCATTCCGGTGTGTTCAGCATGATGTGGAGCATCTTCTCCGCATCAGGCACGACCGCCCACATATCTTGTGCCATCTTCTGAAAAGAGGGCGACCATTCAAAGCCGGTCAAGCCGGGTGCAATTAGTATCAGTCTCTGGACTCGCCCGGGATACTCGAGGGCAAAATCCGTGGCAATCTGCCCGCCTATCGAATGCCCGACGAGTACGCCTCTCTCAATGTGAAGTGAATCAAGCAGTTCCTTGAAATCAGCGACATGGTTGATGGGTTGAACTGGAACAGGTGATCTGCCCTGCCCGCGTTGGTCGTAGGTCACGACTCGAAAGTCTTGCGACAGTCCCGGAGCTATGAATTGCCAGTCGCGCAAATCAGTCCCACCGCTGTGCAGTAGAACCAGCGTGTCACCCTCCCCGTTTGTCTCGTAATACAGATCCGTCATGGACTTACCTCAACTGACCTGGGAAGATGGCAGTTCTTGAACCTGGTCCGATGATATCACATCAAGCGAGCCCTCGAAGAAGTCAGGCCGAGTTCAGATCTCCCTCGCTTGGCCCGGAAATCGCACCTGCCCGCTTTGACATCGATCTCCCGCCCGGTGCTATCATGGATACAATCCATCGCGAAACATAAGGGGGTACTGCAGGGGTGCCACGGGACACTGTCGCCGGCACGCCGCGCGATAATGTGCTCACAGGAGGGTCGTACATGTTGACAGGTCGTCTTCGCAGCCGCAGTAGCCAGGTGATCAGGATGCTGTTTCTGTCCTTGAGTGTGGCCCTCATTGCCGCCTGCCTGGTCCCCATTGGCATGACGCAGCCGGTGGCCGCATGGTCCACGGATCCCACCGTCAATACCCCGGTCTGCACCGTCGGACGCTACCAGGTCAGCCCGGTGATGGTGAGCGACGGCTCCGGCGGGGCGATAGTCGCCTGGCAGGATGGCCGCAAGGAAACCTATGACTGGGACATCTACGTCCAGAGGCTGGACCCGGAGGGTCTGTCGCTGTGGACCGGCAACGGAGTCCCCGTCTGCAACGGCGCGGAGAACCAGTGGTACCCGGCCATGGTCAGCGATGGTTCGGGAGGCGCCATCATCGCCTGGAAGGACGACCGGGGCAGCAGCAGCGCCATCTATGCTCAGAAGGTGACCTCCGGGGGCGCGCTGCAATGGGCCGGCGACGGGGTGGCCGTCTGCACGTCCGCCAATCTTGAAGCCGGCGCCTGCGCCGTCAGTGACGGCAATCACGGGGTCATCGTCGTGTGGTTGGACTGGTGCGTATCCGACAGCTCCTACTGCTATGACGGCACCATCTATGCCCAGAGGCTGGGCTCCGACGGCAGGCCACAGTGGGCTGCCGGCGGAGTTGCCGTCGCGGCAGTGACCAGCGGCGATGATTACACCCGTCCGGAGATAGCCGTGGCCGCCGACGGTGCGGGCGGCGCCATCGTCACCTGGCAGAACTATGCCGATGCCCAGTGGGATGTGCGTGCTCAGAGGATCGACCCGGCGGGCGCCCTCCAGTGGGGCGACAACGGGATCACGGTCGCCGGCACGCCCCACAAGGACTGGTGCCCCGAGATTGCGAGTGACGGCTCCGGAGGAGCCATAATCGCCTGGTCAGATTACCCGGACGATGGTGCTTCCGGCATACGGACCCAGAGAGTGAATGCGGCCGGTGTTGCCCAGTGGGCGGAAGGCGGTGCCCTCGTCTTCACGCAGGCCAGCAGTGAGGATATCCAGGGTCTGGTCCTCGCCGGCGACGGGTCCCACGGAGCCATCATGGCCTGGATAGGCGCCCCCGGGGGCGGGGCCGACATCTATGCCCAGCGGGTCGATTCCTCCGGCACAGTGCGATGGGCCAGCAATGGCAAGGCCATCTGCACCGAGATGCACACCCAGATGCATCCCGTAGCGGTCAACGACGGCTTCGGCGGCGCCGTCATCGCCTGGCATGACGGTCGCAGCGAGAATCCGGTCTACGAGATCAACGACATCTATGCCCAGAGGGTGGATGCCGGGGGCGCTGCGCTGTGGACGAACAACGGGGTGGCCGTGTGCCGTTCCGCCCAGATCAGGACTGCGGCGGCCGTGGTAGCCGATGGCACCGGCGGAGCCATTCTGGCCTGGAATGACCAGCGCACCGCGGGCTACCAGAATGAGCACCTGTATGCGCAGAGGGTCAACGCCCAGGGGCAGCTGGGGAGCGGCACTGTGCCGCCGTCGGGTCCGGCCGTGCCGGCCCTGGTCTCTCCGGCCAACGGGGCCATTACCGGTGACCACACTCCTTATCTTGACTGGAGCAAGGTGACGGCTTCCACCACGGTGCACTACCGGCTGCAGGTGGACAACAACGCGGATTTCTCCTCCCCGGCGGTGAGCAAGACCTCGGTCAGCTACTCTTACTACACCGTTACCACGTCGCTTTCACATGGGACCTACTACTGGAGGGTGAGATCGGTGGATGCCAAGGGTAACAAGAGCGCCTGGACCCCCGCCCGGTCCTTCACGGTGGCATACAAAGCGTCTGCGCGGACAGCACAGGAGGGGCCGGC
>CALMBS010000169.1 GCA_937860285.1 uncultured Chloroflexota bacterium | reverse complement strand
TGTGCGGGGGTCCCCTGGCCACCCTGGAGATGGACAGGGCCGCCCCCCTGGAGATGGTCCTGTGGGCCCTGGCCCGGGAGAAATACTATCCGGAGCCGGAGGACGCCCTCATCGACCTGGAAGGCTGGCTGGAGCTGCCGTGGAACGACGCCCCGTTCTTGATCGTTACCGGCATGAACGAGGGGATGGTGCCCGACAGCCGCCCGGTCGACGTCTTCCTGCCAGACTCACTGCGAAGGCGATTGAAGCTGCGCCACGAAGAAGACCGCCTGGCCCGGGATGCGTATCTGGCCACTTCGCTGGTCGAGTCTCGCCGCGAAGGAGGGCGCGTCTGCTTTGTCGCCGGCAAGACCGGCGCCACAGGCGATGTGCTGCGGCCTTCCCGGCTCCTGTTCCAGTGCGGCGATGCCGATCTGCCCCGGCGCGCCGGGCAGCTCTTCGCCACCCCCGCTGAGGAGCAGGCCGGCCATCCGTCCACCATACCCTTCCGGCTGGAGGCCGTGCCCCCGCCGGACCTGCCGGCGGGCGGGCTGGTGCTGGAGAGAATCTGGGTCACCGCCTTCCGAGACTACCTGTATTGTCCCTTCCGTTACTACCTCAAGCACGTGCTGGGCATGAAGGCCATGGACGACCAGAAAACGGAGCTCGATGCCATGGATTTCGGATCGATGGTCCACGAAGCGCTCCACCGGATGGCCCTTGACGAAGTGATGCGCCGGACCAAGGACGTTGACCGGCTGCGGGAGTTCCTCTGTGCGGAGGCCTCCAGCTGGGTGTTCCAGAAGTTCGGCCCGTCACCGCCGCTGCAGGTCCAGATGCAGCTCCAATCGGCCGGGCAACGCCTCGGCCAGGCAGCCCGGGTGCAGGCGGGCCTGCTGCGGGAGGGCTGGGAGATCGTGCGCACCGAGATGCCCATCCGGGGGGAGGTGGAAGGGGTGCAGGTCCGGGGCAAGATAGACCGCATAGACCGCCACCGCGGAACGGGGGAGATCAGGTTGCTGGACTACAAGACGTCCGAGAAGAGCGAGACGCCGGAGGCCGCGCACCTCGGCCCGGTCCCGGGGGACCGGGAATGCCCGGGCTACGCCCTGGTCGACGTTGGGAGGAAGCAGAGGCGCTGGACCGACCTGCAGGTGCCGCTGTATGCCATCCTCCTTTCGTCCGACCCCGAGCTTCGCGGGCCTTTCGACATGGGCTATTTCAGCCTGCCAGGGGCGCTCAATGATACGGGCGTTGTGCTGTGGAAGGACGTCACCCCGGCCCTGCTGGCATCGGCGCAGGCCTGCGCCAGGGGGGTCATTACTGATATCAAGAACCGCCGCTTCTGGCCTCCCGCTCACAGGGTAGACCATGACGAGTTCCAGGGCCTCTTCCCGGCTGACGCCGCCCTGTGCGTCAACGCGGAGTCCTTGCAGGCCTATCTCGGTGGTGAGGGCCCGGCATGACCACGGCACCCATCGGCCACCGCGCCATTTCAGCCTCCGCGGGATCGGGGAAGACCTTTCAGCTGGCACACCGCTACATCGAGCTGATGTTCAGCGGCGTCAGCCCGGACCGCATCATCGCCCTCACCTTTTCGCGGAAAGCGGCTGGTGAGATCTTCGATTCGGTGGTCCGGTATCTCTGCCGGGCGGCCCTGTCACCGGAAGCGGCACTGCAGACTGGCAGACTCATCAACCGGCCGGAGACGGGTACCCTGGATTTCCTGCGCCTGCTGCGGCAATTGCTGGAGAGCCTGCATCGCATCCACATCGGCACTCTGGACAGCTTCACCGTAGGCGTGGCCAGGGCCTTTCCACTGGAGCTGGGCATTCCGCCCGGATTCCATCTCCTGGGAGAGGAAGGCGCCGCCGGGGGTGTGCGGCAGGAGGTCCTGTCCAGGGTCCTGCGCCAGTGCCGGCAGGACGCGGTCAGCCAAGCTGCCTTTGAACAAGCCTGTCAGCAGGCCACCTTCGGCCGGGAGGCGAAGAGGCTCCAGGAGCTGCTGGAGGAGACCGTCCGGCAGAAGCGGGGGTACTACCAGGTGCTGCCCAGCGAGGGCGCCTGGGGTCGCGAGGAGATTGTCTGGGCCGGCTCCCAACCCTGGTGGAGGGAGAATGGGCTCGGCGGCGTGGAGGCCGCGGGGGACTCCCTCCTGGACCTGCTGCAGCGGGACGGCCTTCAGGAGGGCGCCCTGGGGCGGTGGCGCAGCTTCGTTGACGCCGCGCGGCGCTTCGGCCCGCAGTCCACCTGGTCGCCGCAGCTCAAATACCTCTTTGACAAGCTTGCCAGCGGCATCGAGGCCGTGCTGGCCGGAGAGGTGTCGCTCACTGTGGAGAGAAGACGCCAAATCCTCACCCGCCCTGAGTGCCAGTCGGCCCGGGCGTTGATGGCGCACATCGTGGCCACCGAGATCACGGTGGCCCTGGAGAGGACCCGGGGCATCTACCGCATCCTTGACCTCTACGAACGATCCTACGACGCCACAATGCGGCAACACGGCCGCCTCACCTTCACCGACATCCAGTACCTGCTCACCGCCGGCAACCGGGACAGTGGGGGCGCGGTCCTGACCAGCCTTCCGCCGGCGGGCGGGTCAGCACCTTCCCACCGTCCCACCACCGAGGCGCGGCTCTACGTAGACTACCGGCTGGACTGCCGTATGGACCACTGGCTGCTCGACGAGTTCCAGGACACCAGCGACCTGCAGTGGGAGGTGCTGGGCAACCTGGCCGACGAGATACTCCAGGACAGCGGCGGGCAGCGCAGCTTCTTCTACGTGGGCGACTCCAAGCAAGCCATATACGGATGGCGCGGAGGCAACGCCCGGCTCTTCAGCCAGGTCCTGCACCGCTATGGGGAGAGCATTGAGCTCAGCCATTTGAACACGTCCTTCCGCTCCTGCCAGACGGTGATCGACGCCGTGAACAAGGCCTTTGAGGACCTGCCGCCGCACCTGCCCGAGGGGGCGGTGGCGCTGTGGCGGGAGTCATGGCAGAGGCACCAGTGCGAAGCGGGCGCCGTTCCGGCCAACGGCTACGCCGCGCTGATCGAGCCCGGCGCCGATGGCGACAAGGAGGAGGCGAAGCCGGGCAACGTGGACCGCCACCGCGTTGTGGCCCGCTTGCTCCAGGAGATAGACCCGCTGAGAAAGGGCCTGTCTGCCGCCGTGCTGGTGCGGAGTAACAAGAGCGGGGATGAGATAGCCGACTACCTGCGCGGCGAGTGCGGCGGCATGCGGATCATCCACGAGGGCCGGGCCTTCATCACGGACAACCCGGTGGTGGCGGTGCTGCGTTCGCTGGTGCGGTTCGCTGCCCACCCGGGCGACACCATGGCCTGGCGGCACCTGCAGATGAGCCCCCTCCGGCAGCTCTTCACCAGCCGCGGGCTGGACCGTCACCACCTGCCGCTGGCGCTGCTGCGGGAGCTGCAGTCCGATGGCTTTCAGACCCTCATCCGCGAATGGGGGGCCAGGCTGCACGCCGCCCACCCCCTGGACGACTTCGGCCGCGGGAGACTGATGGAGCTGACCAACGCCGCCATCGAGTTCGACAGGACCGGCGACCGCGACTGCGACGCCTTTCTGCGCTTTATCGACGCCTACCAGACCCACGACCTGGCCGCCAGCGAGGCGGTGCGCGTCATGACCATCCATCAGGCCAAGGGGCTGGAGTTCGACATCGTGATCCTGCCCGACCTGCAGGGCGGGAACATGACCAGCGCCGACCGCCCCGACTTCATGGTGGCCCGCAGCGCCCGGACCGGTCTGCCGGCCTGGGCGCTGCAGTTGCCGCGGAGGGCCGTCGCCGGCACCGATGACGTCCTGAAGGAGCAGCTGACGATGGCCGACGAGGCTGCCGCCTTCGACGCGCTCTGCCTGCTCTACGTGGCCATGACCCGGGCCAAGCAGGGACTCTACATGGTCACCAGCTTCCAGGGGAAGAACGCCGAAGCATTCACTCCCGCCGCCTTCCTGAAGCAGCAGTTCACGGGCGACCCCGGGGGCATCAATGGAAGTCCGATGCAGCTAGCCGGAGAGCGGGTCTTCTGCCTGTACCAGGCTGGAGACCGGCAATGGCATTCTGCGCATCCGGGGGGTCGGGAGGCCGCCGCCTCCACGGCCGGGCCCCCGGTGCCTCCCGCGCCGGACCGGCCCCCCGACGACTTCAGCCGCCGCCCCTCGCTGCGGCAGCGCCTGGTCCACGTTCAGCCGTCCCGGAAGCCGGAGAGCGCCCAGAGTGCCGGCCGGCTTTTTGAACCCGGGGCCCGGGACGCCCGGGACGTGGGCACTGCCGTGCACCAGCTGTTCGAGAAGGTGACCTGGATCGACCAGGTCGATATCGAGTCCCTGATAGCGGAGTGGGTCCTGTCATCCCCACTCACCGATGACCTGAAGCAGCAGGCCGCCGCCGTCTTCCGCAGGGCCGCCGCCGCCCCCCAGGTCCGCTCGGCCCTGGCCCGGCCGCGGGGTGACGTCGACCTGTGGCGGGAGAGGAGGTTCGAGGTGGTGGCCGGGGACAGGTGGATCAGCGGAGCCTTCGACCGCGTCGTCATCTCCCGCAACCAGGATGGCCGGCCTCTGGGGGCCACCATCATCGACTTCAAGAGCGATGAGGCCGACAGTGAGGCCGCCCTGGACGAGACATCCCGCCACTACCAGCCCCAGATGGAGTCCTACCGCAGCGCCCTGTCGAAGATGCTCAACCTGCCGCCTGCCCGTGTGGAGCTGAAGCTGGTGTTCACCAGGGCGGGCCAGACCCGCACCGTGGGCCGGCGCTGAAGCGAGCCTCGCTCCCGAGGCGCACCGCTACTTCGCCGTCATGGAGGCGACTACGGCCAGCACGCCGATGATGATGAAGTACCCGCCGACAAGATAGGCGATGAGCCGCGGCCGCACGATGACCGCGATCCCGAACAAGATGCTGATGAGCCCGCCGACGAGCCCGCTGACCTCATAGTGCGACATGTTGGACCCTCCTGAAGACGATGCGGAACGGTTCTGCGCTGCGGGAGTGAGCACCGGGCCGGGGGGTGGAAGAGCCGCCCCCGTTGTCACCAGGGCGGCTCTTCTTCATGGTTGTCTTTATACAGCCGGGTTAGTCTCCCGGTTTGGCGGTGGCGATGACGGCCTTGATGGCCACGATGATAGCCGCCGGGGCCATCAGCAGGCCGAAGCAGTAGACGATGCCTTGTACTTCGTTCGCCAGCGTCTCGTTCACATGCTGAAAAACAGGCTGCAGACCACCCGCGAGACCCCAGACGCTCAGGATGATCAAGGCGACAGCTGCAGCCAGCACGGTGGGTGCTTCCTTGGCCGTCACGTTGAGCAGGCCGATGATGATGCCGGCGATCACCAGAATCCAGATCACCCAGCTCTTCTCCGGAAGAACGTCGCCCCCCCAGATGCCGCCGACAATGGCGATCACTACTCCGACCAGGAATGCGATCTTTCCGATGAGCGCAAGAGCACTAGCCATTCTCCATTCCCTCCTCTTTCACCAACAGGTCGCCGCCCCCTTCGGGGGGGGGGCCAGCGGCCTACCCCTTGCCGATGCGAAATACGGTGGTTCTACACTTGGGGCACACGCCTCTTATTGCGGGACGCTTGTTCTTCATGACAACCTGCTTGGGATTCTGGATCTCTACCTTCTTCTTGCACTTCACGCAGTAAGCCTGTGCCATCCTGTGTCCAGCCTCCTCTCGTTTAAGATTTGCCTTGAGGCTATCACATGAGTGCGAAGGCGTCAATACCCGCCTCGCCGGAGCACTTGTCATCGGTGAGCCGTAACGCCTAGAATAGGAACAGTACCAGTGTCCGGGGACGGGAGAATGCCCGCAAGAAGAAACCAACGGGCAGACGATCCAGGGAGACAGGCCGGAAGCGACGGCACCAGGCGCCGCCGTGCTCGCGATGGGGCCCAGACTGCGGTTCCTTCCGAGGACGAGGGGGCCCTGCTCTCTCTATCCGACAGCCTGCGCGACGGCGCCGCCGTGATCGATGCCGAAGGCAAGATCAAGGGCGCCAACAAGAGGTTCTGGAAGATACTGGGCGTCGCCGAGCAGCGCACCGTGGGCCAGCGCCTGGACATGGTGAAGGCGTTCCAGGGCAACGGCGTGTCCGCCAAGCTGGCCCAGATGCTCTCCGGACAGGAAGTGCGCCCCTTTGAGCTGGAGACCCGGACCGGACGGCACCAGCCACTGAGCCTGCAGGTCAACCTGGCCCGCGTTCGGCGGGCCGCCGATCCCCCAAGGGGAGCCGTGGTCATCATCCGGGATATCACGGACCAGCGCCGGCTGCAGCAGAAGATGCTGGCCGTCGACGAGAGAAGCCGGCTGTTCGTCGATAACGCCGATGAAGGGATCGTGGTGGTCCAGGGGGGCAAGGTGGTCTTCATCAGCCAGAGGGCGGCGGACCTCATGGGCCGGCCCATCGAGGAGTACCTCTCCAAGCCCTTCCTCGAAAGCGTCCACCCCGATGATCGCGAGATGGTGGGAGCCCTGCACGAGAAGAGGACCAGGAGCGAGCCGGCGCCCCGGCAGTACTCGTTCCGGGTAGTGCGCGCCGACGGGTCCATCAGGTGGGGGGAGGTCAGCGCGGTCCCGCACAAGTGGGAAGGCAAACCGGCGTTCCTGTGCATCGTCAGGGACATCACGGAACGCAAGAGGATGGAGAAGGAGCTCCGGGAGAGCGAGAGACGCTACCGCCTGCTGGCGGAGAACGTCTCGGACGTCATCTGGGTCACCGACATGTCCCTCGGCGCCACGTATCTCAGTCCCTCCATCGAGCGCCTCCTGGGCTACCCCGTGAAGGAGTCCCTCAACCTCACCGTGGATGGCGCCCTGACCCCGGCCTCCGCCGAGACGGTCCGCCGGTTGCTGGCGGGCACGCTGGGCCGGGAACGGGAGAGGTCCGGCATGATGGGAGGCCTGGAGGTGGAGCTGAAGCGCATCGACGGCTCCACGGTCTGGGTGGAAAGCACCGTGTCCTACATCCCTGGACCGGACGGCCGGCCGGCGGAGATCATGGGCGTCCTGCGCGACATCACCCAGCGCAAGCAGGCCGAGGAAGCCCTGCGCGAGGCCAAGGCCAAGCTGGACCTGCTGATGCAGCAGATGCCCTGCCTGTGCTGGACCACCGATGGGGACCTGAGGTTCACCTCGTGCGTGGGCGCGCTGGTCAGCTCCGCCTGGCTCGACCGCCTCATCGGGACCGGAGTGGCGGCCTACTACGGGGTCGGAGAAGGGGAGGATTTCGCCCCCCTGTCGGCGCATCGCCGCGCCCTGGCCGGCACCCAGGATTCCTACGAGATTGAGGAGAACGGGAGGGTATTCTATTGCCGCGTGGAACCGCTGCGGGATGCCGCCAACGAGCTGGTGGGAGTGGTGGGCGCCGCCGTGGACCTCACGGACTACAAGAACCTGGCCAGCCAGCTCCAGACCCTCTCCCGGCGTCTGATCAGCGTGCAGGAAGACGAGCGCCGGGTTATCGCCAGCGAGCTCCACGACCAGGTCGGCCAGTCCCTGACAGCCCTGAAGCTGCTGCTGGAGAAGGCCCAGGTCACCGCCACGGGGACCGAGAGCCGGCAGCTGGCTGTCGCCGGGGGCGTGGTGAATGACCTGATGACGCGGGTGCGCGAGATGTCCCTCGACCTCCGTCCCGCCATGCTGGACGACCTGGGCCTGCTGCCTACCCTGCTGTGGCACTTCAAGCGGTACACCGCGCACACCCAGGTGAAGGTGAAGTTCCGCCACGGCGGACTCCGCCGGATGCTGCCGCCCGACGTCAGCATCGCCGCCTACCGGATCGTGCAGGAAGCCCTGACCAATGTCGCCCGGTACGCCCAGGTGAAGGCGGTCTCGGTGTGCGTGCGGGCCGAGTCGGGGGCAGTCACCGTGGAGGTGGCCGACCATGGCGTGGGCTTCGACGAATCCAGGCTGGCCAGCCAGCCCTCCAGCGGCATCAGGGGCATGCGTGAGCGGGCGCTGGCGCTGGACGGCAACTTCGCGGTGAAGTCGGTCCCAGGCCGGGGCACCTACGTGATGGCAGAGCTGCCCTGCAGGGCCAGGGTGAAGGGGAGCAAGGAGGAGCCACGGCAACCATAGTGCTGGCTGATGACCATTTCATAGTCCGGCAGGGGCTTCGAAGCATGATCGAGGGCGAGGGTGACCTCAGTGTCGTGGGGGAAGCCGGCGGCGGCCTGGAAGCGATCCAGCTGGTCGAAACACTCCACCCGGACATCCTGGTGGTCGACCTCAAGATGGGTGACATGAACGGCATCGAGGTGGCCCGGCGCATCGGCAAGACCTCCCCCAAGACCCAGGTGGTCATCCTGTCCATGCACTCCGACGAAAGCTACGTCCTGGAGGCGCTCCAGGCCCGGGTGAGCGGCTACGTGCTCAAGGACTCGACGGGCAGCCAGCTTCTGCATGCCATCAGAGAAGCGGCAGCCGGCCACCGCTACCTCAGCCCGCCCCTCTCCGAGAAGGCCATCGAGGTCTACGCCCGCAACGCCGAGGCCACCACCCTCCAGCCGCACGAGAAGCTTTCACCCCGGGAGCGGGAGCTCCTGTCCCTGCTGACCGAGGGCTACACCAACACCCAGATCGCCGAGAGGCTCTGCGTCAGCCGCCGCACCGTCGACGCCCACCGGGCCAACCTGAAGCGCAAGCTCGGCATCAGGTCCCAGGCCCAGCTCATCCGCTATGCCCTGGAGCACGGCATACTGCCGTCGAACCGCTAGCCGCCCCCCCCGACTGCGCATTTCCACTAGCGGCGATTAGGTATTCCGCACGTAGCTGACTACGCTACTTGACCAGTTCCGCTCCGGCCGGCCTCCGGATGATAATGCTGTCTGTTGTGCGCGATTCGACTGCTTGCAGCCGGCCGGGACATGTTCCCCGAGGGACCACCACCGTGGTCCTGGCCGATGACCACTGCTTCGTGAGGGCCATACTGCGGACCCTTCTGGACGGGGAGCGCGGCCTGCAGGGCGTGGGGGAGGCCGGCAACGGCGTCGACGCGGCCCGCATGATGAAGAGGCTTCAGCCAAACG
>CALMBS010000168.1 GCA_937860285.1 uncultured Chloroflexota bacterium | reverse complement strand
TCTCCCTGGCCTGTCTCCTGCCCCTGGCGGCGCCGGCGGGCGCCGGGGCCATCGTCAGCCCCGTCGGCTGGGGTTGGCAGAACCCCCTCCCGCAGGGGAATGCCCTGCGCGGGGTCTGGGGCAGCTCCGCCACGGATCTCTTCGCGGGGGGGGCCGACGGCACCATAATCCACTATGACGCCAGCGGCTGGAGCGCCATGGCCAGCGTCACGAGCCACCTGCTCTTCGGCCTGTGGGGCAGCTCCGCCACGGATGTCTTCGCGGTAGGCAACGGCGGGACCATCCTGCACTACGACGGCTCGGGCTGGACCGTTATGACCAGCGGCACCACCAGCGACCTCTACGGCGTCTGGGGCGGTGCCCCGGACAACGTCTTCGCCGTGGGCGGCGGCGGCACCGTCGTCCACTACGACGGCAGCGCCTGGAGCGAGATGGACAGCGGCACTGCCGGCAGCCTCAATGCCGTGTGGGGCAGCTCCGCCGCCGATGTCTTCGCGGTGGGCAGCGGCGGGACCATCCAGCACTACGACGGCTCGGGCTGGACCGCCATGACCAGCGGCGCCTCCTCCTACCTGCATGGAGTCTGGGGCCGGTCCTCCTCCGATGTCTTTGCCGTGGGCTACCTGGGGGCCATCCTCCACTACGACGGCACCCGCTGGAGCGCCATGACCAGCGGCACCTCCACTTACCTCTATGGGGTCTGCGGCGGCTCCTCGCCCGACGTCTTCGCCGTCGGCGGCGATGGCACCATCCTGCGCCACGACGGCAGCAGCTGGAGCGCCATGGCCAGCGGCACCACCGCCAGCATCTACGGGGTCTGGGGCAGCTCTCCGGCGAGCGTCCTGGCGGTGGGATACGCGGGCACCGTCCTGCGCTACGACGGCAGCACCTGGGCCTCCGCGGGCGGCGTCACCTTCAAGGACCTGTCCGGCATCTGGCTGGCTTCCTCGGACAACATCTTCGCCGCCGGGAAGGGCGGCACGATCCTTCGCCGTGACGGCACTGCCTGGAGTGTCATGGCCAGCGGCACGTCCCGGGACCTGTCCGGCGTCTGGGGTGCGTCCTCGGACAACGTCTTCGCCGTGGGGGACAACGGCACCGCCCTCCATTTCGACGGCAGCGCTTGGATCGCCATGGCCAGCGGCACGGACTCCGGGCTGCATGGCATCTGGGGCGCTTCCTCGGACAACGTCTTCGCTGTGGGGGACAACGGCACCGCCCTCCATTTCGACGGCAGCGCCTGGAGCGCCATGGCCGAGAACTTCACTTCAGACCTATACGGGGTCTGGGGCGTCTCCACGGGCTACGTCCTGGCCGTGGGCAGCGGAGGCCAGGTCCTCAGGTATGACGGCAGCACGTGGTCCTCCGTGACCAGCGGCTCGACCGAGGCCCTGTACGGGGTCTGGGGCGCCTCATCAGACAATGTCTACGCTGTTGGCGGCAACGGCACCATTCTGAACTACAATGGCACCGCGTGGACCGAGATGACCAGCAATGTCGAGGGCGATCTGTACGGTGTCTGGGGCAGTGCCTCGAACAACGTCTTGGCCGTTGGCGCCGGCGGCACCATAGTCCACTACGACGGCTCCGTCTGGAAGGCCATGGAGAGCGGGGCGGGGGCCAGCGACCTGCGCGGGGTCCGGGGCAACTCCGCCTCGGATGTCTTCGTGGCGGGGGACGGCGGCACTGTCCTGCACTACCAGGAGACTCCCACGGTTCTGCCCGCGATCGCCTCCATCGACCCCGCCGCGGCCAGCCAGGGAACGGAGAACCTGACCGTGACCATCTCAGGGAGCTACCTCCGGGGGGCCACCGCCGTGAGCCTGGGGGCGGGTGTGACCCTGGACAACTTCACCGTGGACACGAGCAGCCAGATCACGGCCATCATCGACGTTGACGGCTCGGCCGCGGTAGGTGACCGTGACGTGCTGGTGACCACGGCCGCGGGGACGGGGAAGCTGGGGGCAGGCTTCAAGGTGAAGCTGCCCCCACCGACCATCACCGGTATCTCTCCCGCTGACGGCCACCCGGGGCAGTCTCTGACCGTGGACATCACCGGTACCCGTCTGGCCAATGCCGAGAACGTCACCTTTGCGGCCGGCATTGTCGTGGACAACTTCACGGTGATCAGCGCCAGCCAGATTCAGGCCGCCATCACTATCGAGAACTCGGCCGCGTTGGGGCTCCGGGATGTCTCGGTGACGACGCCGGCCGGCACGGCCACCCTGACCAATCGCTTCAGCGTCGTGGGGGAGGCCGGGGGGGGCGGGGGCAGCCGCACCTGGATCTGGATCGTGGTCGGCGTGGCCGCGGCCGTCCTGGTGGCCGGCGGCGCCGGTGCCTTTGCCATCATGAGGAAACGGTCTCAGGAGCAAGCGGCGCGGCCCGTGAAGAAGAGGTAGGAGGGCTGCTTTGGGAGGGCCGGACAGATGCGGAGAGAGCTCAGACAGTCCAGCGTGATCTGCCAGGCATGCCAGAAGCAGAAGAGGCCGGGCGACGTGATGGCCGCGGAGCTGGTGCGGGCACCTATCGTGGAGCTGATCCGGAGAGAGCATCCTGACTGGAACCCGGGCGGTTTCATCTGCATCGAAGACCTCAACCGGTACCGGGCCATGTACGTGCGCGAGGCCCTGGAGAGGGACAAGGGTGAGCTGTCGGCGCTGGAGGAGCAGGTCTCCCGAAGCCTGAAGGAACAGGACCTCCTGTCGCGGAATGTCAACCTGGAGTTCGACCGCAAGCTGAGCTTCGGCGAGCGCGTGGCGGACGGCCTGGCGAAATATGCCGGCAGCTGGAAGTTCATCATCGGCTTTGCGCTGGTTCTGGTCCTCTGGATCGCCCTCAACTCATGGGTGCTGGCCTCCAGAGCCTTTGACGAATACCCCTTCATACTCCTGAATCTCTGCCTGTCATGCCTGGCCGCTGTTCAGGCCCCGGTCATCATGATGAGCCAGAACCGGCTGGAGGCCAAGGACCGGATGCGGGCCGAGCACGACTACATCGTGAACCTTAAGGCAGAGCTGGAGATCCGGAGCCTGCATGAGAAGATGGACCACCTCCTGGTGAACCAGTGGCAGAGGCTCCTCGAGATCCAGGAGGTGCAAACAGAGCTGATGCAGGAGCTCAGCCGCCGCGGCCAGCCCGGGACCGAGAAGTGACGGGCCAGCGCCCGGCGCAACAGCGCTGACCGGCCCGGGCTTCGTGGTGCCGCAGGAGGCCGTCGGTGTAGCCGGACATGGAGAAATCCCGGGGGTTGTGCAGGATCAGGCCGGCTGGGCCGCCCCCTCGGCCACAAACCGCACGATGTCCGCCAGGGGGGTCCCGGACGGGAATATCCCGGCCACGCCCATCCGCTTCAGCCGGTCGAAATCCTCGGTGAAGATGATGCCTCCCAGCAGCACCCTGACGTCGCCCTTTCCCCTGCGGCGCAGCTCCTCGATGACCCGGGGCACCAGCTGCAGGTAGTTGGCCGACAGTATGGAGAGGCCCACGATGTCCGCGTCTTCTTCCACGGCGGCGGCGGCGATGGCCTCCGGCGTCATGTTGCCCGCGTAGACGACCTCGTGACCGGCGTCGCGAAGGGCACGGCTCACCACCAGCAGCCCCACCCAGTGCCCCTCCAATCCGGGCTTGGCCATCAGTATCTTCAGCTTCTTGCCTGCCATCGGTTGTAGCCTCCCTCTAGCCGGTGATGGGGAACGGCCATTCTCCGTACACGCCGAGCTGCACGTTGACCAGTTCGCCGAGCGTGGCCTGGGCCCTGACCGCCTCCACCGTGGCCGGCATCACGTTCTCGCCCCTCCGGGTGACCTCGTCGAGGTTCTCCAGCGCCCGGGCCAATCTGGCGCTGTCCCGTCTCTCCCGCAGCCGCCGGAGCTTCTCGATCTGCACCGCCGGGGATTGGGGGTCGGGGCGGAACAGGGGCACCTGGTAGGGCTCCTTCTCCAGCCGGAACCGGTTGACGCCCACGATGGGGAGCTCTCCGGAGGTGACCTTCGCCGACCGCTCCAGGGTGGCGGTCTTGTACTCGTTGTGCACCCAGCCGCTGGCTATGGCCCGGGCCATCCCGCCCATGTCCTCGATCTTCCGCATGTATTCGCCGGCCCGCTGCTCGAGCTCCCGGGTGAGGCTCTCCACATACCAGGAGCCGCCCAGGGGGTCTATGGTGTTGGTCACGCCGGTCTCCATCTGCAGTATCTGCTCGGTCCTGATGGACAGCAGCATGGACTGCTCGGTGGGCAGGCACACCCCCTCGTCGTAGCCGTTGGCGTGTATCGACTGGGCCCCGCCGAGCACCGCGGCGAGGACCTGATAGGCAATACGGATGAGGTTGTTGTAAGGCTCCTGGGTAGAGTGGGTGGA
>CALMBS010000167.1 GCA_937860285.1 uncultured Chloroflexota bacterium | reverse complement strand
CGATCTTCACCTTGGGCAGGAATTCCACCCGGTACTCGCCGGACCGCCACTGCAGCGGTATGCCCTTCTCCCGGCCGCGGCCGCTCACCTCCGTCACGGTCATCCCGTAGACCCCCATCCCTTCCAGCGCCGCCCGCACGGGCTCCAGCTTCTCCTCCCTGATTATGGCCTCGATCTTCTTCATGGCTCACAGTCCTCCGTAGGCCCTCTCACCGTGCTGCGAGATGTCCAGCCCCACCACTTCTTCCTCCTCCTTCACCCTCAGACCCATGGTGGCCTTGATCGCCTGCGCGATAAGCCAGGTGCCGGCGAAGGCCACCACCCACACCACACCTATGGCCGCCAGCTGTTTGGCCAGCAGCAGCCCGCTGCCATGGACCAGGCCGTCCGTCCCCGCCGCATTCACCGCCGCGCTGGCGAAGATGCCGGTGGCCAGCGCCCCCCAGGTGCCCCCCATGCCATGGCAGGCCCACACGTCCAGGGACTCGTCCACCTTCTGCTTCGTCCGCCACATCATCACGTAGAAGGATACGGCTGCCGCCACCGCCCCGATGGGAATGGCCGCCAGCGGAGTCACGAAACCAGACGCCGGCGTGATGGCTACCAGACCCACCACCCCACCGGTGGCCACCCCCAGCAGCGACGGCCGGCGATGCACCCAGCCCAGGCACATCCAGGTCACGGCCGCCGAGCAGGCCGCGGTGTTGGTGGCCACGAAGGCGCTGGCCGCCAGCCCTCCGGAGGTCAGGGCGCTGCCGGCATTGAAGCCGAACCAGCCGAACCAGAGCAGCGCCGCGCCCAGGGCCACCATGGGGATGTTGGCCGGCTCCATGGGGTGCCTCTCGGCGAAGCCCTTCCGCGGCCCCAGGACCAGCGCCAGGGCCATGGCCGACACGCCGGCGGTGATGTGGACCACCGTTCCCCCGGCGAAGTCCAGGGCCCCCAGCTTGACCAGCCAGCCACCGCTGCCCCACACCCAGTGGGCCACCGGGCAGTAGATCACAGTGAACCACAGCACCGAGAAGGTCAGCAGCGCGCTGAACTTCATCCGCTCCACCACGGCCCCGGTCATCAGGGCCACGGTGATGATGGCGAACATGCCCTGGTAGGCCATGAAGGCCAGGTGCGGGACGGTAGTGGCGTACGTTGACGATGGCTCCTGTCCCACGCCACTCAGCCCAATCCAGTCCAGCCCGCCTATGAAGCCCCCGTGGTCCGGCCCGAAGGCCAGGGTGTAGCCGTAGAGCACCCACAGCACGCCGATGACCCCCAGGATGGCGAAGCTCATCATCATGGTGGACAGGACGTTCTTCTTCCGCACCATCCCGGCATAGAACAGGGCCAGGCCAGGCGTCATCAGCATGACCATGGCCGCCGAGACCAGTATCCAGGCCGTATCACCGCTAGACATGCCGCACCTCCACGACGTACCCGCTGGCG
>CALMBS010000166.1 GCA_937860285.1 uncultured Chloroflexota bacterium | reverse complement strand
GCTCTTCTTGTGCTTCATCTCGTCAATGGTGGCGCTGTTGTAGAGGAGACTGATGGCGGGCTGGAAGCCGCCGGATCCACCGGGGACTTGGATTTGGTACTGGCTCATGGCTGCTCCGGAGTGGAGGTCGACCTGGTACGCCAGGATCTTGCCCGGGCCTAGGATGGTGGGATTGGCGACCATACCGTAGTAGCTGAAGTGGTCGATGGTGGCGGTCAGAGTGTTGGTCTTGGGGTCGACTTCGGCCCCCTCAACGGGCAGCCACTGGCCACCCTTCTTCTCCAGGTAGCAGAGCTGCAGTGTATCGACGTCAAAGCCGGCCAGGTCCTCCGGCTCCTGAGTGATGGAGATGGTCAACCCCTTCTTGAACTTCTCGACCTTCGTGTCGGTCTTGGTGACGTTGTCCTGCACTGGGTACGCGTTGAGCTCGAACACGTTGACGAGCCCGCTGTTAGGACCCCATCCGCCGTAGTCTATGATCTCTATCTCAGCTTCCTGGTCCAAGGCCCCATTGGGAACATGCAGCTTCACCTTCTGGTTCCCAAAGGCGATGTCGGCGTCCTTGTCCGGCTTGACCCGCCCGGTGATCTTGGCCGGAGGCGGCTCTTCAACCTCGCGGGCAGGCAGGGACAGGTCCTCGTCCGTCCGACTAGCTGTGACCGCAGGCGAAGCAGCCACGTCTCCGCTGCTGGCAGCAAAGACCGGACAGGTCTTGTCCATGACGGAGGTGGCCACGATGGCCAGTGAGAGGATGATGCTGAGTGCTGCGCTGAACCAGAAGGCCTTGAGGATACGCCGGAGATGTACCATCTGCTGTTCCCCCCTTCTATTGCGCCTGAGGCTCTCTGGGAGAGCCAGTTAGCTCATCTGCTTTGGCCTTGAACCACGCTGAAGGCTGGCCAGGCAGCCACAATTCGAAGGCCGCAGAGCGCATTCGGATGAATAGTAACCCCACCTCATACTACGCACGCCAATGACCCGCGAAAAGGTCCCAAAGGCCGGGTACTTCTGTACCCCTAGCAGGCAAGTAAATGAAATGGCCAGTGTGGAGAAGTGGTATCAGGTGATGGGATGGATGAAGGAATCCCGTCCATCTCACCAGCCCGCGGACACCGACATCGTTTGCTCCATCCTG
>CALMBS010000165.1 GCA_937860285.1 uncultured Chloroflexota bacterium | reverse complement strand
CCTCCCGCGGGAAGTTGGCCCGTATCCATCTCTCCAGGTCCATGCCGGACGGCGTGCGGGTAAAGAGCGCGCGCTGGTTGACCAGCCGGGGGTTCTCGTTGGAGAAGGGCTCGACGAACTCCACTATGGGCGGACGGGCGCTGCTCCGGTGCGCCCGGGTGATGTCCCTGGACCTGACCTCCACCGCCATCTTGGAGACGCCGAAAACCAGGCGGCGGCCGGTGGAGCTCGGCCTGGCCGATTCGCAGGCGAAGAAGGCGGCGACGAAGGGGGACTCGGTCCAGTCCAGGAGCGGCGTGGCCAGCCCGTGGTGCTGGCCCAGGGCCCACCAGTTATTCTCCCCGGGGAGCTCGGGCGGGTTGGTGCCGCGCCGGCCCCGGATGGCGTACTTGAAGCGCAGCAGGTGGGCGTTGACCGTCCGGGTGTCGCCCGCTTTCCCCAGCTGGCGCAGCAGCCTGTCCAGCGTCGGCTCCAGCGGCCAGCTCGAGTCGCGCTGGCCCCGCCACACGTACTGCGGGTAGAGCAAACGGGAGTCCACGAACTCCACGAAGTCCCCCCAGTCGGAGGCCGCCAGGTGCTCGACGCCCTGCTCAAACGATATCGTCTTCATGTCGTGTTTGGCGGCGCCGCAGCCGGCGGGAGTGCCGCCTCTAGTACCGGACCAGCGAGTACACCGGACAGTCGAGGAGCTTCCGGCCGCCGAGCCCGGTCAGCTCCACCAGGAACGCGGCGCAGATCACGTTGCCGCCGGAGGCCCGGACCAGGTCGGCGGTGGCCTTG
The DNA here is from genome assembly GCA_937860285.1 of uncultured Chloroflexota bacterium. GTDB lineage: Bacteria > Chloroflexota > Dehalococcoidia > UBA2247 > RBG-13-53-26 > JAFGCL01. The sequence continues at coordinate 7,898 of CALMBS010000165.1, read as the reverse complement.
GCCGTGCCGCCCGTGGCCAGGACGTCGTCTACCACCAGGACGCGCTGGCCCGCGTCTATGGCGTCGACGTGCATCTCCAGGATGCCCGTGCCGTACTCCAGCTTGTAGTCCATGGTCAGCCGCTCGTAGGGGAGCTTGCCCTCCTTGCGGATGGGAACGAAGCCGCACTCCAGCTCATGGGCCAGGGCGGCCCCCAGGATGAAGCCCCTGGCTTCCACGCTGGCGATCAGGGCGATGTCCTCGTTCTGGAACCGGTAGGCCATGGTATGGATGGCCTTGGACAGGATGTTTCCCTTGCGCAGCAGCGGGGTGATGTCGCGGAAGTTGATGCCGGGCTTGGGCCAGTCCTGGATCTCGCGGATGTACTTCTTGAACTCGTCATCCTCGGCGGGCGTGGCCGCTCCGCTGGCGTGCCGATTCTGTTCCCACATGTGCTCCTCCGTCGCGTCTTAGCCTGACAAGGATTCTACAGAACCGGATTCGATTGAGCAAACATGGCGGCTTGCGGGGATAGGACGTACGGGATAAGATCCGGCAGTACATCACGCAGCGCTGCCGCACGGCCTGAGAATATTTTGTGACCGAGGGTGGTGCTCTTGAGACACAGGTATGACGCGGCGCGGGTAAAGTGTCGCATACCGTCATTACTCGAAACAAGGAGGTCATTCGGAATGGAACAACAGTCCTTGCTGCAGAAGCTGGATGGGGCGGTCTACCGGATCAGGGTGGTGGAGAAGGAGCGTAACGACTCCCTGGACCGCATCCAGGTGCTCGAGCGCGAGGCCAACGAGCTGAGGCAGGTGATCGCCACGGCCGAGGCCAAGGCGGACGAGATCCTTAAGGCTAGCTGAGGACCCCCTGTGCTCAGTCTGACCATTGCTGCTGCGCAACGGCACCCGCAGGCGTTGCGCAGCAGTCCTTTTTTGCCGTCCCTCTCTGCTGTCCCGCTCAGGTAACGGCTATCGCGGCCCGCTGCCGGCCGGCTCTCTTATGGCTTCGGCCTTCCACACCTTCTCGTGCTGCTGATCGACGAAGTAGTCGATCGTCTCGCCGCACTCGGTGCACCTGGCCCGGGCAATCCCTTTGCACTCCGGCAGCGTCGAGCCCAGCAGCATTCCGCCGCTGGTCTGGAAGCAGCGGGGGCAGGGCCCGAACACGTGGACGCCGCCATCCTCGCACACGAACCACCGCAGCGCCGGCCCCGTGGCTCCCGGATCGACAGCCGGCTTCTCGACGGCTGCTTTCTCGACGGCTTCCGGCTTGGCGGAGGCCGCCCCGGCCCTGGTCTTCCTGGTCTTCTTCGCCATTCTGCACTCTCCAAAAGGGCGCGGCCGATCCCGCCGCGCCCGCGAATGCACCAAGCGTACCGCCGGTCTTTCACAGAGGGGTCTCAGCGCCGGGCGGCGCTGTCACAGATTCCTCTCACGGTGGCGTCAGGCGAGGGCGTCCTGGAGGGCCCGGATCACGACCGGGTCATCCTCCGGACGGACCGTCCGGGGGTCGAGGAGCACCGCATTGGCTTCGATCCGCGCCAGGACGGGAGGCCGGCCCTCGCGCAGCTTGCGGGCCAGGCGCTGGGCCGGGCTGGGACCCTTGGCCCCGGGCGCCCCTTTGATGACTACCAGCTTCGTCGGCAGGCCGCTCCCCGGCAGGCTGCCACCGCCCACCACCGACTCCCCATCGGTCACCGCGGCCGCCTCCCCGAGGTGGCGGGCCCATTCCCGGGCGCGCCTCTCGATATCGTCCAGGGGCATGGCGATCATCTGCCAGACGGGCACCTTCTGCTCGGCCTCCCCCTTGAGGTAGTGCCCCAGCGTGGCGGCCAGCCCTGCCAGCCTGGTCTTGTCGATGCGCACCGCCCTCGCCAGCGGGTGCTTGCGGAGCCTGGCCACCAGCTCCGCCCGGCCCACAATGATGCCGGCCTGCGGCCCTCCGAGGAGCTTGTCCCCGGAGAACATGGACAGCGCCGCTCCCGCGGCCACGCTGTCCGGCACCGTGGGCTCCGGGGCCAGCCCGAACCCCGCGGTATCCAGCAGGCAGCCGCTGCCCAGATCATCCAGGACCGGCAGTCCCTTCTTCCGGCCCAGCTCCGCCAGGTCGCTGATGTCGACCTCCTGGGCGAAGCCCACGACCTTGAAGTTGCTGGAGTGGACCCGGAGCAGGGCGGCGGTGTGGGGTGTGATGGCCTGCTCGTAGTCCGTAACATAGGTGCAGTTGGTGGTGCCCACCTCCACCAGCTTGGCCCCGCTCTGCTTCATGACGTCGGGGACGCGGAAGCCGCCGCCGATCTCCACCGCCTGTCCGCGGGAGACGATGACCTCCTTCCTCTTGCACAGGGCGATGAGCGCCAGCAGCACCGCCGAAGCGTTGTTGTTGACCACCATCGCGTCCTCGGCCCCGGTCAGGCGGCACAGGATGGGGCCCAGGTGCACGTCCCGGTGCCCGCGCCCGCCGGTGCCCAGGTCGAGCTCTAGGTTGGAGTAGCCGAAGGAGGCCTGCTCCATGGCGGCGATGGCCTCCCAGCTGAGGGGCGCCCGGCCCAGATTGGTATGGATGATGACGCCGGTGGCATTGATCACCGGCAGGAGGCTCGGCTCCGCCAGCGCGCGGACGCGGTCCGCGACCGCGGCCGCCAGGGCCTCCGCAGAGGGGGCCGGGTCACCGCGGGAGATCGACTGCCGGCTCTCCTCCAGGACCTGGCGTGCCACTTCCACCACCAGTTCACGGGAGTGGGACGCCTCCAGCTCCCGAACCCGATCGTCGGAGAGCAGCTTGTCAACGCTGGGCAGGCGGCGGAACTCGCTCTTCATGCTGGAGCCTCCGGGCAGCCACAATCTAGCACAGGCCGCCGGAAGGCGCAATCCAGCCCCGCCGGTCCGGCCTTCTTTGACAGCCTGAGCGCTAGAATGATACAAACTAAGGGAGGAGATGTTCGCATCCCCAACCCGGCGGAGAGGAGGTGATGTTGATGAATCGCCGAACGTGAACCGCAAACGGTCAGAGAGCGTGGCTCTTGTCCATCCAATCAGCTGTCTCAGCAGTCGAAAAAGGAGGCCGTCACCCTGCGGCGGTTCATCATGTCGCACACCACGGGTATACCTGTGATCGTGGCCAGGCCCGTCCATCGGGCTCCGGCAGCCCCGCCGCGCACACCATGTAGCCTGCCCCCCGCTTCCCTCCTCGGTGACACCGCCAGCTCGCCGGGACGGCATCGCCCGGACCGGGCGCACTCCTCCAGTCCCGCCGTTCCTTCTGCTCCGGATATTCCGAGGGGCCGCATTGCGGCCCCTGGTCGTCCCCATCGGCGGCGCGCCGGACAGTCTTCGTTCGCGGACCTGATCCTTCGGGGCCGCCTCATCTTGGAACAATCACGAAAGGGGAAAACGTATGACACGGTTATGGAATGCAAGAACCAGGATCATCCTGGCCGGGCTCATCTTCGGCGTGCTCGGCGCCCTGGCCGTTAACTGGGGCAACCCGCCCAACATGGGAATCTGCGTGGCCTGCTTTCTCCGGGATATCTCCGGGGCACTGAAACTGCACCAGGCGGCGGTGGTCCAGTACCTCAGGCCGGAGATCATGGGATTCACCCTGGGCGCCATGTTGACCTCCTTTGTCTTCCGCGAGTGGCGGCCGCGGGGTGGGTCCTCGCCCGTCATCCGCTTCGTGCTGGGGGCCTTCGTGATGATCGGCGCCCTGGTCTTTCTGGGGTGCCCCATCAGGATGCTGCTGCGACTGGCCGGCGGTGACCTCAACGGCCTGAGCGCCCTCGGGGGCATGGTCTTTGGGATACTCGTTGGCATCGTGCTCCTGAGGAAGGGATTCAACCTGGGGAGAGCCGGCAAGATGCCCGCGGTGGCGGGCTGGATGCTGCCTCTCATCATGGCGGGCCTCCTCGTCCTGGCCATCGTCAAGCCCGGATTCATCGCGGTCAGCGAGAGCGGCCCGGGGTCCATGTATGTCTCGATCGGGGTGGCCATTGCCATTGGACTGGCGGTGGGCATCATGGCCCAGCGGACCAGGTTCTGCTCCGTTGGAGCCTGGCGTGACATCTTCCTGGTCAGGGACTTCCATCTCTTCAGCGGCATCGCCGCCTTCTTCATCGCGGCCCTGGCGACCAACTACATTGCCGGCAACTTCGGGGACGGCGGTATCTACCACTGGGGCATCGAAGGACAGCCGGTTTCCCACACCGATCACCTGTGGAGCTTCTTCGGCATGGGACTGCTGGGCCTGGCCGCCACCCAACTCGGCGGCTGCCCTCTGCGCAACCTGGTGCTTTCCGGAGAGGGAGACACAGACGCCGCGGTGACCGTTCTCGGCTACCTGGCGGGGGCAGCCATAGCCCACAACTTCCTGACCGCTTCCAGCGGGACGGGCGTCGGCACGTGGGGCCCCGTCGCTGTCATCGTGGGCTGGGCCTTCTGCCTGGGAATAGGCGTCCTGATGAGACAGAGGGTTTAGAGGCGAGATGACATGGCATTCATGCAACGCAAGCAGAAACCGCAGCCCGAGGGGACCGGGCTGGTCCTGTTCCAGGAGGTGCAGCAGGCGATGCACGCGGAGAAGGTGCTCCGAGCTGCCGGCCACGTCGTGAGGCTGGTGGCGCCGCCGCCCGAGCTGCGCAAGGGGTGTGACCTGGCGGTGGAGATCAACCTGACGGAGCAGCCGGCCATCGAGCGGCTGCTCCGGGAGAAGGACGCAGCCTGGATCAGTGTCGCCCCGCAGCGGGTGGGGACAGCGCCGCTGCTGGATGTGGTCAAGGTGACCGACTTCGGGCAATGGACCATGGTCCGGGCCGGCAACATGAAGATAACCTACGACAAGGCTACCGGCATCATCGTGAATGTCTCCGGCGGAGGCTGCCCCGACATACCGTACCTGTACGCTCAGCTGGTGGATCGGCCGCTCGCCGAGGCGCCCCGGCCGACGGAGATCGGGTTCACCCTCTGCGCCCTGAACCTGGAAAGGGCGCTGGCGGAGTGCCTGGCCCTCCACGCGAAGGGGGGCACACCATGATGCTCATCGCGGGCACCGTTCCGATCCAGGGGCTGCCCCTTACCATGGGTAAGGTCACCGATGAAGGGGACGCCATCGTTATTGGTGACCGGCGGATACCATGCACCCAGGGCACCGCAGCCATGATCAGCGCGGCCCTGGTGACGACTGCTTGCCTGGGGCTCGACCCCCCGCACGGCCTGGTGGTGGGGGATATCGGCGAAGGCAAAGGCAGCCGCGAGCTGTATCAGTACCTCATCGACCACGTGGAGCGGCTGGCCCCGAAGGTCCTGGCCCTGCACTACTGGCTGCCGGACATGGGGCAGACGCGAGAGCTGTGCCGGGCCGTGGACCGTTGCCGCCAGCGGCCGGTGATGATCGCCGACGCAGCGTCGATGTACTCGGCCAAGGCCGCCGGACTGGCTGGGGCCTTCGACGTCTTCACCCCGGATGCCACTGAGGTCGCCTTCCTGGCCGACGCCGAGGCCACCCATCCGGCGCACGTTGCCAGGCACCTGTTCGAGACGGACGCCGCTCATGTGCCGGAACTGGCCCGGGCGGCCTACAGGAACGGGGACGCGGCCAGGTTGCTGCTGGTAAAGGGCGCGGTGGACCACATCATCCGGGACGGTGACGTGCTGGCCACGGTGAAGGAGCCGGATGTGCCGGCCCTGGAGGCAATCGGGGGGACCGGCGATACCATCACTGGCCTGGTGGCGGCATTGACCCACTGCGGGCTGGAGCCGCATGAAGCGGCCATCATCGCCGGCAGGGCCAACCGCGTGGCCGGGCAGCACACCCGGGCCACGCCGGCCACCCGTGTGTGGCAGGTAATCCGGGAGTTCCCCGCTGTGTTCCGGGAGCACCTGTGCTCCTGGAGTGGAGTCTGCTCTGTGAAAGGAGAGAACCATGATTGAGGTCGACGTGAGAGGGTTTTCCTGCCCGGTCCCGGTGGTCAGAACCAAGGAGGCGATAGACAAGAACCCCGGCGAGCCGCTGGTGGTCCTGGTCGACACCGGGGTGGCCAAGGAGAACGTGTCCCGCCTGGCCAGGAGTCGCGGATACGCTGCAAACGACGAGAAGACCAGGGATGGATTCCGCGTGTTGCTGAACCCGCCGGCGAAGTAGGCTATAATCATAGCCAGACCCCCGGGAGGAGCCTGATATGATATATCTCGACAACGCAGCCACGTCCTGGCCCAAGCCGGAGGCTGTCTACCAGGCCATGGACAGCCTGATGCGGAACACGGGGGCCAGCCCCGGCCGCTCCGGCCATCTCATGTCGCTGACCGCCGCCCGCATCGTCTACGAGACGCGGGAGGCGCTCTGCGAGTTCTTCGGCATCGCCGATCCGTCGCATATGGTCTTCACCTCCAACGCCACGGAGTCCCTCAACCTGGCCATCAAGGGGCTGCTCCGGCCCGGGGACCATGTCGTGACCAGCAGCATGGAACACAACTCCGTCATGCGCCCGCTCCGGGCGCTGGAGAAGGCCGGCGTGGAGCTCACGGTGGTCCCCTGCGCCTCCGACGGGTCGCTGGACCCGAGCGCGGTGGAGCGGGCCATCCGGCCCAACACCAGGCTGGTGGTCCTCTCTCATGCCTCGAACGTGGTGGGGACCGTGCTGCCGGTGGGCGCGGTGGGCGCCATAGCCCGGAGGTGCGGCGTGCCGCTGCTGGTGGATGCGGCGCAGTCGGCCGGGTGCTACCCCATCAACGTGGAGTCCATGAACATCGACCTGCTGGCCTTCTCGGGCCACAAGGGCCTCTTCGGCCCCCAGGGGACTGGCGGCCTGTACATACGTCCGGGACTCGAGGCCCGGCTGGAGCCCCTCAAGCAAGGGGGGACCGGGAGCTACTCGGAGTACGAGAAGCAGCCCGATTTCCTGCCCGACAAGTACGAAAGCGGCACCCCCAACACGGTGGGCCTGGCCGGCCTGGGCGCCGGCGTGCGCTTCGTCATGCGCGAGGGGCTGGCCAACGTACGTAAGAAGGAGGAGAAGCTGACGGGGCTGCTTCTCCAGGGCCTGGCCGGCATACCGGGCGTCGTCCTCTACGGAAACGGCGACCCCGGGGAGCGCGTGGCCATCGTCTCCTTCAACATCTCCGGGGTCCCATCGTCGGATGTCGCGCTGCGGCTGGAGGAGGACTTCCGGATCATGTGCCGCCCCGGATTGCACTGCTCGCCCGTAGCCCACAGGACCCTGGGGACGTTTCCGCAGGGCACCGTCCGGCTCAGCCCCGGGCACTTCCACTCGGTGCTGGACATGGAGCGGACGCTGGAGGCTGTGAGGCAGATCGCCAGGAAGGCCAGGTGAAGGCATGTCAATGATCATCGATGCGCGGGGACTGTCCTGCCCGCAGCCGGTAGTGATGACCAAGAAGGCCATGGAGAAGGCGAGCGACCTGACGGTCATCGTCGACAATGCCACCGCCGAGGAGAACGTATCACGCCTGGCAGAGGGGCACGGCATGGAGGTGAAGGTCGACCGGAAGGGGGACGGGATCTACCTGCGGCTGACCCGGGCGGCGGACCAGGCGCTGGGGGGACAGGTGCCGCTCCTCTTCGAGCCGACGGTGGTCCTGGTGTCGGGCAGCACCCTGGGCCGCGGGGACGACGAGCTGGGGATGGTGCTGATGCGCGCCTTCCTTCATACCCTGGGCGAGTCGGACATCAAGCCGCACCAGATCATCTTCATGAACAGCGGCGTCAAGCTGGTGGCCAAGGGGTCGGACACCATAGAGGACCTGCGGGTGCTGGAGAAGGAGGGGGTGGAGATCCTGGCCTGCGGGACCTGCCTGGCCCAGTTTGGCCTCAAAGAGATGGTGGCAGCCGGGCGCGTCTCCAACATGTACGAGATCACCCAGGCGCTGATGAAAGCCACCAAGGTCATCTCCATC
>CALMBS010000164.1 GCA_937860285.1 uncultured Chloroflexota bacterium | reverse complement strand
CGCGGTTCTCCATTGACTGCGTGGTGGCAACGCTCGGAAACTGAGCCAGGGCAGGCTCCTGGTCTCCTGCTGAGGTTCGTTGCCTGGCTCTATAGAGCTTGAGCAGGTTGTGCCCGGTGCAGATGAGCTGCCATTCGCCGGTCACCTTGTCCAGTCCGCGCAACGAGAACTGCCTGAACCCTCGCCCTTGCTTGATTTGGCCGAATACGGGCTCCGGCAACTCCTTTCTCAGGGCGTAGCACCTGCGCCCTCTCTTCGTCCTCAGCTTCCGTCGCATCCGGTCCGCTGTGGAGAGTCCCCGCGGTATCCGGCCGCGAGGAGCCGGCGGCTCGGCATAGCCATGGCGCATCTGGCCCGGCGGCATGTAGACATCGATGCCCAGGTTGGTCAGGTTCTCGACGGCAGTCCCGGAGAAGTACCCGGCGTCGGCGGACATCTGTCGTGGCATCTGCCCTGTGTTGGCTTGCACTTCCTCCATCATGGGCTCTGCCTGTCTGTTGTCTGACGGTTCATTGGTCACCGCAGCGGCCACTATCACCTGATTGGCACTGTCCACCGCCGCCTGAGCATTGTAGGCCTGGATGAAATTCCGACCCCCGGAGGTCGGCATGATGTGCGACTCGGGATCGGTGAAGTTGCGCTGTGCTTTGTCGTCAGGCACCCCAGGCCCCTTCCGTTTGCGCGAGTTGGGCTCTTCAGCGTCCTGGCGGGCTTCCTCCTCCAGGGCTTCCATGGCCTCCCTGATCTTCTTCAACCGGCTCTCCCTGAAGGCCAGTTCCCGGGGGATCTCATCCCCTCTCTTGTCGGGGCCATACTCCCGGTCTTCCTCTTCGTCGACTTGCTGGGCTCGCTTCAGGAGTTCCTTCACCTCACGTTCCAGACGATCTTCATCCTTCTTCATTCGGCCGTAGCTCATGGCCTTGTGTTTCGAGGCATTGGCCTTCACCTTGGTCCCGTCCAGAGAGACATGGCCCATCTTGACCAGCCCTGCCTCCTGGCAGACCTTCAGCACCTGCACGAACAGGCCAGCCAGATCCCGGAGATGGTCCTGGCGGAAGTCTGAGATGGTGCGAAAGTCAGGGGTATTGTTGGCCGCCAGTACCCGGAAAGCAACATCCTCCTCCAGCCTCTTGGCGATCTTCCGCGAAGATGGGACGCCGATGCAGTAGGCATATAGCAGCACCTTCACCATCATCACAGGATGGTAGGGAGGGTATCCCCGCTCCTCGCGAGTGTAGCGCCGCATAATCACCGACAGATCGAGATGGTCAACCACGTCCGACAGAAAGAACACCATGTGATCGTCGGGTAACCAGTCCCGCATCGATACCGGCATCAGGAACCCTTGGTCGGGCTGATAGGGGCGGAAGGTCTTGCTCACGGGGGCCTCCTCGGTCAGAGTTGCCCTCTATTATATCGTCTACGCTCCCTCAGCGCGATTACTCGGACAGGCTCCTAGTGCGGCGGGAGTGCGGCGGACGGTCCACAGTCTACCTCGCGGAGGCCTTCCTCTCGTTCAAGAAGGAGCGTACCCGGC
>CALMBS010000163.1 GCA_937860285.1 uncultured Chloroflexota bacterium | reverse complement strand
GTAGCAACGGCGTGCCCCTACTGTCTGTCGATGTTCGAGGACGGCATAAAGGCCAAACAGGTTGAAGAGACCGTGAAGGCCATGGACCTCAGCGAACTCATTATCCAGTCGATGGGCAAGAAGTAGGACACCGCCCCTCACCCGGGTTCAACTCTCTGTCGCTTGGTGGTCTGCTTTGTCTGCAGCAGCGTCCCTGTAGTACCATGGGGTTAGCAGGGGGACCCGACGAGAGCGATATGTTCAAATGGCACTAGCTCCTTTCAGAGACGCCGTCGATGCCGTCGCCCTCGCAGGGGGGGAAGCCCTCAAGCAGTGCTACCAGTGCGGGCTTTGCACCGGCACCTGCCCCTGGAACCTGGTCAAGAGCTTCCCCACGCGCAAGCTGATCCACCAGGCACAGCTGGGCCTGGTGGACTTCGAGAGCGAGGACGCCTGGACCTGCGCCACGTGCCGCGCCTGCGTCGCCCGCTGCCCTCGCGGCGTGGCCATCATCGACATCATGACGGCCCTGCGCAACATCGTGGCCGAGATGGGCGCCGGGCACCTTCCGGATTCGCTCCGGGTGACCCTGAAGAACATCGCCGGCACCGGGAACCCGCTCGGAGAGCCGGCGGAGAAGCGGACGGACTGGATCAATGACGGAGAGGTCCCCACGTTCAGCCAGGATGCCGAGGTGCTCTACTTCTCCTGCTGCGTGCCCGCGTACGATCCCAACGTCCGCCGGGTGGCCAGGGCCACTGCCAGGGTGTTCCGCAAGGCAGGCGTGAGGTTCGCCATCACCGGCGACCGGGAGAACTGCTGCGGGGAGAGCGTGCGCAAGTCCGGCAACGAGACCCTCTTTCAGAAGCTGGCCCACAACAACATCGCCGCGTTTGCCGAAACCGGCCTCAGGAAGATCGTGGTCTCCTCGCCGCACTGCCTCTACACCTTCAAGAACGAGTACCCGAAGCTGGGGGGCAGCTTCGAGGTGGTGCACTACACCGAGTTCATGGCGCAGCTCCTCAAGGATGGCCGGCTCAAGCCCACCAGGGCGGTGGACGCCAGGGTGACCTACCACGACCCCTGCTATCTGGGCCGGCACAGCGGTGTCTACGATGCGCCGCGCCAGATCCTCCAGAGCATCCCCGGCATCGAGCTGGTGGAGATGCCCGACTATGGGCCGGACAGCATCTGCTGCGGCGGGGGCGGGGGACGCATATGGATGGAGACCAGGAAGGGGGAGCGGCTGTCCGACCTGCGCTTGGAGCAGGCGGCGGGCACCGGGGCCGGCATACTGGCCGCGGCCTGCCCTTACTGCATCCTCAATTTCGAGGACAGCATCCTCACCACCGACCGTCTCGGCCGGATGGAAGTCAAGGACATCTCGGAGCTCCTCGCGGAGTCGTTGTGAGTATGGAAGCCCGCAAGAGAGTTGAGTAGGTAGAGCATGGCCAGGATTGGCGTCTTCATCTGCCACTGCGGCACCAATATCGCCGGGACCCTGGATATACCCCGGGTCATCGAGGCCGTCAAGAAGATGCCGAAGGTGGCCCACGTT
>CALMBS010000162.1 GCA_937860285.1 uncultured Chloroflexota bacterium | reverse complement strand
TGCTCCTGTCACCACTTCGCCTCGGAGGGCATCTGCAGCCACACCATGGCCCTGCAGAGGATGCTCGGCGAGATGCTGCCGGATGAAGCTCTCTCGATAGAGCCCGCCTAGCTTTCACCAGACCTGCGGCTGACCGTCCCGGTCGGCCGCCCGCCCTGTACGCCTGCCTCATGCCATCTGATCGCCTCCGCCACCACGAACAGCGATCCCGTAACGCAGACCAGGTCCTCCGGTCCCGCCTCCCCCAGCGCCATGGCCAGCGCCGACTCCACGGTTTCCGCTTCGGCGGCCTCCACCCCCGTACTGGAGAAACCCGCCCTGAGCACCGACGTCTGCGCGGCGCGCGGGTTCCGTGACCGGGTCACGATCACCCTGGCCCCCAGCGGCCGCAGGCCGGCTGCTATCCCGGCGATGTCCTTGTCCCGGGACGTTCCGACCACCAGGGTGGCCGCCTTGAACCGGAAGTGGTCGGAGAGCGCCCGGACCAGCTTCTCCGCCGAATCGGCATTGTGGGCCCCGTCCACCACCAGGAGCGGATTCCGCCGCAGCACCTGCAGCCGGCCCGGCCACGAAACGCGGGAGAGACCGGCGGCGATGGCCGGAGCCCCTATCTCATCGCCGGAAGCACCCAGCGCCTCGGCGATGCCTACGGCCACGGCGGCGTTGTCCAACTGGTGCTCGCCCAGGAGCGGCAGGGTCAGATCGTACGTCCCCCGCCATCCAGCGACCCGGAACGACTGGCCGGACCCGCTCCGCCCGGTGAGGGTCCAGTTGATGTCCCGGCCCACCTCCAGAAGGCGCACCCCCCGCTCGGCGCAGATGCCGGACACTACCTGGCGAACCTCAGGAGGCTGGAGGGCGGAGACGGCGATAGACCCGGGCTTGATGATGCCCGCCTTCTCGGCGGCTATCTGGGCCAGGGTCTGACCCAGGACCTCGGTGTGGTCCAGACTGATGGAGGTGATGGCGCAGACCCGCGGCCGAACGACATTGGTGGCGTCAAGGCGGCCCCCCAGGCCGGTCTCCAGCACCTGGTAGTCGGCGTGCTGCTCCCGGAAGTGGACAAAGGCCAGGGTGGTCAGGATCTCGAAGGTGGTCAGCTCGCCGTGCGATCCGAGCCGGTTGAAGGCATCGAAGGCGGGGGCCAGACGCGCGACCAGGCCGGCAAACCCGGTCTCGCTGATGGGGAGGCCGTCCATCCTGATCCTCTCGGTGAAGCTGTGGAGATGGGGCGAGGTGTACAGCCCGGTCCTCCGGCCGGAGGCGGTGAGTATGGAGGCGATCATGGCCGCGGTGCTGCCCTTGCCCTTCGTGCCGGCGATGTGAACGGAGGCCGCCGCCAGGTGGGGGTTCCCCAGGCCCTCCAGCAGGGCCTCGATGCGCGAGAGATCGAAGACCGCCGCCGTGCGGGGAGCCCTCTCGAAGTCGGCAAACCCCAGGACATAGTCCACGGCAGCCGCGTAGTCCAGCCGGGTCACCGCCTCCAGACCACCTCTCCATCCAGGATGGTGGCCATCAGCTGGATGTCCTTGATCTGCCCCGGGGGCACGGTCAGCGGGTCGTCGCCCAGTATGACCAGGTCCGCCAGCTTCCCCGGCGAGATGGAGCCCTTGTCCCCCTCTTCGAAGCTGGCATAGGCCGCGTCGATCGTGTAGGCCTCCAGGGCCTGCAGCGGCGTGAGGCTCTCGTGCGGCAGCAGGTCCTGCCCTGAAGCGGCCTTCCGGGTGACGGCCGCGCCGATGCCGACCAGGGGTGGAAACGGCACCACCGGCGCATCCGAGCTGGCAGCCACCCGGATGCCGCTGGCGCGCAGCGACCCCATGGCGTAGAGCCAGGGCAGATCGGCAGGCGGCACCGTGGCCAGGTATCTCTCTCCACTGTAGTGGATGAAGGTCGGCTGGGTGACGACCATGGCACCGGTCCTCTTCAGCCGCTCCATCAGACCGGGCGGGCAGACACTGCAGTGCTCCATCCGGTGGCGATGGTCCGGCCGGGGCGCCCGGGACAGGCCTTTCTCCAGGGCGGTCAGAGCGGCCTCCAGCGTGACGGCCTCGTCGGCATGGAACGCCAGCTGCAGGCCTGAACCGTGCACCTCAGCCACCAGCCGGTCCAGCTCCTCCTGGGGCGGGCTGAGCGACCCCGTGGCCGCCTGGATGACGATCTTTACCGGCCCGGGGCGGAGGCGGCCGGGCAGGGACTCCCGGACGAAGGCCCCCCGCTCATCCAGCGCATCGGTGCCCGTCATCATGCAGACCCGCGGCCGCAGCTTCCCCAGGTCCTTCAGACGGCGCAGGACCCGCCAGCGGCCGGCACTGTTGTTCCAGCTGGCGTCCTGGATGGAGGTGACGCCGGCGGCCAGGAGGTCCTGGCTGGCCAGGCTGGCGCCGGCCTCCAGCTCATCGTCAGAGAGGGGAGGGACCGCCCGGTCGACGAAGGTGTTCATCTCGAACAGGAGTCCGTTGGGCTCGCCGGTGTCCAGGTCTCTCTCCATCATTCCGCCCTCCGGCTCCTCCGTGTGAACGGAGATCCCGAGAAGCTCCATGGCCCGGGTGTTGAGCACGCAGGCATGGCCGGAGCGGTGCACCAGCTTCACCGGGTGTAACGGCGCCGCGGCGTCCAGGTCCCGCCGGTTGGGATGCCTTTTCTCCTCCAGGTAGAACTCGTTGTAGCCGCTGGCCCGGATCCAGCGGCCATCCGGCGTCTGGCTGGCCCGCCGCCGTATGGCTTCCCGGATGCCGGCGATGCTCCGGACGGAAGCTGGCCCGCAGTCCACCGCCAGGTAGCCGGCGGCCAGGGCGATGGGGTGGCAGTGGGCATCATGAAAGCCTGGCACCACCGTCTGTCCCCGGCCGTCGATGACCTCCGTCCCCGGTCCCCGGCAGGGCCGGACGTCCCCGTCCGAGCCGACCGCCGCGATACGCCGGCCCCTGACGGCCACGGCCTCGGCCGCCGGCCGGGAGGGGTCCATGGTGATCACGTTGGCGCTGTGGATGATCAGGTCGGCCGGCAGGTTCAACGCCTTCTCGCCTTCTCCAGGTGCACCATGAGCACCGCGACGTCCGCCGGCGTGACGCCGTCCACGCGGGAGGCCTGCCCCAGAGTAACCGGGCGAAACCTGTTGAGCTTCTGGCCGGCCTCGAAGCGCAGTCCGGAGAGAGCGGCATAGTCGACATCCGGAGGCACCTGCCATTCCTCCAGGCGCCTGACCCGGTCTATCTCCTTCGCCTGCATTTCGATGTACCCCGCGTACTTCACTTCTATCTCCACCTGGTCCCGGGCATCCCGGGCAAGGTCAGCGGCCCCGATGCCCAGCGACAGGAGCGTGTTGTAGGCCGTCTCCGGCCGCCTCAGAAAGGCGGCCCCGCTGGTGCTGCGCTGCTCGCCGGGTGGCACGAAATGGGTCCGCCCCAGCCGCCTGATCTCCGCGGCAACGGCCTGCCGCTTGGCCTCCACCGCCTCGTAACGGCCGCGGTCGATCAACCCCGCCTGGTGGCCGACATGAGTCAAGCGCAGATCGGCATTGTCCTGTCTCAACAGCAGCCGGAACTCGGCGCGGGAGGTGAACAGTCGGTAGGGCTCGGTGAGTTCCCTGGTCACCATGTCGTCGATCATGACCCCCAGGTAGGCCTGGTCCCGCCTCAGCACCAGGGCCGGCCGCCCATGGACAAGGTTGGCGGCGTTGATGCCGGCCATCAGCCCCTGCCCAGCAGCCTCCTCGTAGCCCGTGGTGCCGTTCACCTGCCCGGCCAGAAACAGGCCCGGCACGACTCGGGATTCCAGGCTGGCCCCGGTCTGGGACGGCGGCACGAAGTCGTACTCGATGGCATAGCCCACCCGGATCATCTCGGCCTTCTCCAGGGCGGGAATAGAGCGGAGCATCTCCAGCTGCAC
>CALMBS010000161.1 GCA_937860285.1 uncultured Chloroflexota bacterium | reverse complement strand
AGCTAAAGACAAATAAGACCGCCGCGCGCCGGTTCAGCGTTTCCGGCACCGGCAAGATAATGCATGCTAGAGTAGGCAAGAGCCACCTCCGGCGGAAGAAGCCGGCCCGCGTGAAGCGCCAGTATGACGGCAAGGTGGTGATGAATCCCGCCAACCAGCGCCGAATAAGCAAGCTCGTGCCATACCTGTAAAGGAGGACCCGTGCCGCGAACCAAGCGTGGGGTAGTCACCAGACGCCGCCATAACAAGATACTCAGGCTGACCAAGGGACATCGCGCCAGCAAGCACAGCCTCTACAGCCGCGCACATGAATCCATGCTCAAGTCCCTGAGCTATGCGTACCGTCACCGACGGGAGCGCAAGGGTGACATGCGCCGCCTCTGGATACTGCGCATCAATGCGGCCGCCAGGGCCGGCGGGATCACCTATTCCCAGTTCATGCATGGGCTGAAAGAGGCCAACGTTGAAGTGGACCGCAAGATGCTGGCGGACACAGCCGTCAGGGATCCCCAGGCCTTCTCTCAGCTGGTGGCAGTGGCCAAGGGGGAGAAGACGGGCAATTAGTCGATGCTGAAGGAGCTTGACGAACTCAAGGCCACGGCGGTCAGCGAGCTCGACGGCATAGACAACCTGGGCGACCTCGAGAGGTGGCGGGTCCGTTACCTCGGCAGAAAGGGATCCCTCACCACCATCCTCAGGGGACTGGGCGCCCTATCGGTCGACGAACGCCGCGCCGTCGGGGCCGCCGCCAACGACCTGAAGACCGCTCTTGAGGCCGGCCTGCAGCAGAAGCAGGAGGCCCTCAAGACCCGGGATCTGGTTGATACCATCGAGCAGACCCGCATCGATGTCACGCTGCCGGGCTACCCGGTCTCCGTAGGGCGACTGCATCCCACCACCAGCACGCTCCGCGAGGTGTGCGGCGTCTTCGCCTCGATGGGTTTCCAGGTGGTGGAGGGCCCCGAGGTGGAGTGGGACTACTACAACTTCGAGGCGCTGAACATACCCCAGGACCACCCGGCACGCGACATGTGGGACACCTTCTGGGTGGACACGGAGGGCGCGGGCCGGTCCCGGCTGCTGCGCACGCACACCTCTCCCATGCAGATCAGGCTCATGGAGAAGACGCGGCCCCCGGTGAGGGCCGTGGTGCCGGGCAAGGTCTACCGCTACGAGGCCACCGATGCCACCCATGAGTTCATGTTCTACCAGGTCGAGGGCCTGGCGGTGGACAAAGGCATCACCATGGGCGACTTGAAGGGCACGCTTTTCGAGTTTGCCCGGCGCCTGTTCGGGGCGGACCGCAAGGCCCGCTTCCGCTGCGACTACTTCCCCTTCGTCGAGCCCGGGGTGGAGATGGCCATCGACTGCTTCGTCTGCCAGGGCGCGGGCTGCCGCCTGTGCGGCCACTCCGGCTGGATCGAGATACTGGGGGCCGGGATGGTCCACCCGGAGGTGCTGAGAAGGGTGGACTACGACCCCGAGGTGTACACCGGCTTCGCCTTCGGCATGGGCGTGGAGCGCATCCCGCTGCTGAAGTACGGCATTGACGACATCCGCCATTTCTACAGTAACGATCTGCGTTTCTTGAGGCAGTTCTAGCAGGACCAGGAGAGATGAAGGTTCCATTCAGCTGGCTGAAGGAGTGCACCGGCATCTCGGTGCCGGCGCCGGAGATCGGTGCCCGCCTGACCATGGCCGGCATCGAGACCGCCGTCACGGGGACCCCGGGCCGCTCCTGGGACCGGATCACGGTGGGCCAGATCGTGGCCATCGAGCCCCACCCCAACGCCGACCGGCTGCGGCTGGCCACCATCGACTCTGGCCAGGGCCAGTCGAAGGTGGTCTGCGGCGCCCCCAACATCCGCGTCGGCGACAAAGTCCCCTTCGCCCAGCTGGGGGCCGAGCTGACCGACCCCCACACCGGCAAGACGGCCCGGCTCAAGCCGGCCAAAATCCGCGGCGTGGCCTCAGAGGGCATGGCCTGCTCCGAGAAGGAGCTGGGCATCTCCGACAGCCACGAGGGCGTTCTGGTCCTGCCCGCCGATGCCCCGGTGGGTGTCCCGCTGGCCGACTACCTGGGCGACGCCGTGCTGGACCTGGAGGTGACGCCGAACCGGCCCGACTGCCTGTGCGTCCTGGGGGTGGCCAGGGAGGCTGCGGCCCTGACGGGGCAGCAGGTGACGGTGCCGCCACTGGAGTACGCGGAGGCCGGACCGGAGATAGCCGGCCTGGTCCGGGTGGAGATAGCCGATCCCGACCTGTGCCGGAGGTACTGCGCCAGCCTGGTCAAAGGGATACGGATCGGACCGTCGCCGGACTGGATGCAGCGCAGGCTGGCCGCCTGCGGCATGCGGCCGATCAACAACATCGTGGATATCACCAACTACGTGATGATGGAGTTCGGCCAGCCCCTCCACGCCTTCGATTTCGAGAAGATCGGCGGGGCCAGGATCGTGGTCCGCCGGGCCCGGCCCGGCGAAAAGCTGACCAGCCTCGATGGCGTCGACCGCGAGCTGCGACCGGAGATGCTGGTGATCGCCGACCAGTCGCAGCCGGTGGCCATTGCCGGCGTCATGGGCGGCGCCGACAGCGAGGTCACGGAGTCCACCACCACTGTCCTGCTGGAGTCGGCCAATTTCAACCAGGTCAGCATCCGCCGGACGTCGTCCGGGCTCAAGCTGCGCAGTGAGGCCTCCATGCGATTCGAGAGGGGCCTGGCCCCCGAGCTGACGGTGCCCGCGTTGCGCCGGGCCACCCAGCTGGTGCTGCAGATCGCCGGAGGGACGGCGGCGGCCGGTTTCGCCGACGCCTATCCCGAGCCTTCCCCGCCTCGCGTCATCCGCCTGCGCACCGCCTCGGTCCGGCAGCTGCTGGGCCTGGACGTCGGCCAGGAACAGATCATCAGGGTGCTCACCTCCCTGGCCTTCGACTGCGCCGCGGCCGGGCCGGAGGAGACGGCGGTTACTGTTCCCTACTGGCGCCTGGACGTCCGCGAGCCGGCCGACCTGGCGGAAGAGGTAGCCCGCATGATAGGCTACGACACCATCCCGACCACCGCGCTCTCGAGCGAGCTGCCCCGGCAGCAGGCCGACGCCGGGCTGACCTTCAGGGAGCAGGTCCGCGATCTCATGGTGGCCGCCGGGCTTCAGGAGATCATCACCTACTCCCTCACCAGCCGGGAGAAGCTGGCCCGGGCCGCCAGCGCGGAGGATGCCATCCGGGTGGCCAACCCCTTGACCGCGGAGCTGGAGTACCTGCGCACCAGCCTCCGTCCCGGCCTGCTGTCCACGCTGGCAGCCAACCAGAAGTACGAGGACGGCGGCATCAGGCTTTTCGAGATCGGCCGGGTCTTCCTGGGCCGGGGCAAGGACCTCCCGGATGAGCGGGAGGTGCTGGCCGGCGTCATCAGCGGACCGCGAGGCGCGGCGTCCTGGCTGGGAGAGAAGGGCCAGTCGGACTTCTTCGATGCCAAGGGTACGGTGGAGGCCGTGCTCTCCAGGCTGGGCATGGAGGCCGGCTACGAATCCGGCGGCGAGGAGAAGCTCCTCCCGGGGCGGGCGGCCAGAGTCGTCGTCGGCCCGACGGTGGTGGGCCTCATCGGGGAGCTCCACCCCGGCGTCGCCGAGAGCTTCAGCCTTCTGCCTCAGCCGGTAGCCATCTTCGAGCTGGACATGGCGCGGCTCCTGTCCTGTGCCGGCCGGCAGCGGGGCTTCCGCCCGCTGTCCCGCTTCCCGAGGTCGGTCAGGGACATCGCGGTCCTGGTGGACGTCCAGGTCCCCGCCGGCAAGATGCTGGACATCATCCGGGAGGTAGCACTGGTGAGCCGGGTCTCGCTCTTTGACCTGTACTCGGGCAAGCAGGTCCCGCCGGGCAAGAAGTCGGTGGCCTTCCGGATAGCCTATCAGTCCGATTCCCGCACCCTCACGGAAGAGGAGCTGGAGGCCACCGAGAACCAGATCCTGTCCCGCCTGGCCAGGGAGACAGGCGCCGCCCGCCGAGTCTAGGCGCCAGCCACCAGGGCTGGTCGGGCGCGCCCGGCGAGTCTAGGCGCCAGCCATCAGGGCTGGCCGGGACGCCCACCGTTCGCCAGCCCCGTCCGGTATGCGCCCCGCAGCTCGCGCAGCCATTTGGCGGAGGCCACCTCCCGGTCCAGCACGTAAGTGACATAGCCCTGCATCAGGTCCTCGATCTCCCGGGCCAGTGAAGCCCCCAGCTTCAGGCGGGCCACGTCCGGCCCCTCGTGCCGGGCAAGGTAGCGCAGCACCTTCACTACGTCCACCGATGCCGGCCGGTCCAGGCCCTCCCTCCCCCGGCAGTCCGGGCAAAGCAGGCCGGCCGCCGCCGGGCTGAAGTAGTTGGTGGTGGCCTCCAGCTGGCGGTGGCACCTGGCGCACTCCCAGAGCTCCGGCAGGTACCCGGAGCAGGCCAGGGAGTGAAACTCGAAGTGGCGCAGGACGACGGCGGGGTCCACCCCGCTGTCGAGGGCATCCAGGGCATTGACCAGCAGGCGGTACAGGCGGCGGTTCTCCGCGCCTTCAGCGCCGAGCCGGTCCGCCAGGTCGGCCGCGTACAGCCCGCAGGAGAGGAGCCAGAGGTCGGACCGCAGGGCCGGGAAGGAGTCCTCCGTCTCGCACCCCGACACGACGTCCAGGCTGCGGCCCTCCGCCAGCATGAGGCGGCAGCGGGTCAGCGGCTCCAGGTGCCCCGCCAGCCGGCTGCGGGGGCGCCTCACACCACGGGCGACGGCCCGCAGCTTCCCGCTCTCCGGCGTGCAGAAGGTGAGCAGGGCATCCGCCTCCCCCATGTAGAGCCGCTTGATCACCACGCCTTCCGTCTTGTAGAGCCGGGACATGGCCCAATTGTACCATCCGGCCGTGCGGCGCAGCCGATCTACTAGTGGGCCTTCACTTGCTGTATACTCTGGGTACAGTCGCGGGGGTGAGGCGGCATCCCCTGGTCACCATCCTCACGGCCAGAAGAACACAGGACAGAAAGGAGGGAGTAGCCAGTGCTAAAAGAGTTCAGAGAGTTCATCATGCGCGGGAACGTCATGGACATGGCAGTGGGCATCATTATCGGCGCCGCCTTCAGCGCCATCGTCAACTCCCTGGTCAAGGACATCATCACGCCCGTCATCGGCCTGATATTCAAGGCGGACTTCACCAACCTCTTCTGGACCATGAGGGATGGGGCGACGCCGCCACTGGATGGAGAAGCATACCAGACGCTGGCCGAAGCCCAGGCGGCCGGCGCCGTGACCATGAACTACGGCAATTTCATCAACTACGTCATCACCTTCCTCATCGTGGCCTTCGTCATCTTCCTG